>JBEGNG010000095.1:0-6398 GCA_041182645.1 Planctomycetota bacterium | reverse complement strand
TTCCTCAGCCGTCTGGTCGATGCCAGTGCCACCACGGTGGATGGCTACGTCGATCTTGGCGAGGCCGTGGCGAGCGACGAACAGCGCTGAGGATCGCGCCCCATCCCGCCACCGGTCCATGGTTATGTGGGTCTGCGTGCGCCGTGCCGACTCGCTATACTCTCCGCCCCGCTGCGACTGTAGCTCAATTGGATAGAGCATCGGTCTACGAAACCGAAGGTTGATGGTTCGAGCCCATCCAGTCGCGTTCAACGCCCCCGCGCCCGGGGGCGTTGTCGTGTCCGGCCTCACCCGGGGACCCATGCCGGAGCCCCCGTGCACCCCGGACCGCCGATCGACCCAGCAGGAGCACCGACCATGGGCAATGCCGACATCGTGCGTCTCTTCGAGGAGTTCGCGGTCCTGCTCGAACTGACCGGGGCGAACCCGTTCCGCGTCTCGGCGCACACGAAGGTCGCACGCGCTGCCGAGGCATCGACGGTCGACCTCGCCGGAATCGCCCGCACAGAACCAGCGTCGCTCTCGGCGATCGACGGCATCGGGGCGAGCAGTGCCGCGAAGATCGTCGAGTTCGTCACGACCGGTGCGGTGAAGGACCTCGACGCGCTCCGTGCCGAGGTTCCCGCGGGGCTTCCCGCCCTGCTGGCGCTGCCCGGCGTCGGGCCGAAGTCGGTGCGCCTGCTCTGGCAGGAGCGCGGCATCGTCGACCTTGCATCGCTCGAGGCCGCGCTCGGCGAGGGGCGACTCGACGGCCTCGCGGGCTTCGGGCCCAAGAAGCTGCAGAACCTGCGCGACGGGATCGCCTTCCTGAAGACCGCCGTCGGCCGCGTCCGGATCGACCAGGCCCGTTCCGCCGCGGATCTCGTGATCGAGCGCCTCCGCACCGACGGCGTGGTCTCGCGCATCGAAGCCGCCGGCAGCCTGCGTCGCGGCAAGGAGACGATCGGCGACGTGGATCTCGTGGCCCTGGCGGATGATCCGGCCCGCGCCATGGCTTCGTTCTGCTCGATGCCCGGGGTCGCCAAGGTCCTCGTGACCGGCCCGACCAAGTCGAGCGTGCGCCTCGAGGATGGCCTGCAGGTCGATCTGCGCATCGTGCCTTCCCGGGCGTACGGGGCCGCGCTCCTCTACTTCACCGGCAGCAAGGAACACAACGTGCTGCTGCGCGGCCGCGCCCAGCAGCGTGGCCTGCGGCTGAACGAGTACGGCCTCTTCCACGATGACGGGCAGGATGCGCCGCAGGAGCGTGGGGAGCCGATCGCCTCGGCCACGGAGGAGGAGCTCTACGGCGCGCTCGGTCTGGGCTGGGCCGAGCCTGAACTGCGGGAACTGCTGCCGCTCGAGCAGGCCTGCGGCCATGCACCGCTCGTCACCGTGGGCGACATCCACGCCGAACTGCACGCCCACACCGATGCCAGCGACGGAGCCATGCCGCTGGACGAACTGATCCGACGTGCGAAGGACCGCGGATTCCACACCATCGCCGTGACCGACCACTCCCGATCGAGCGTGCAGGCCAACGGGCTCTCGGTCGAGCGGCTGCTGGGCCAGATCGATGCCGTCCGCGAGGCGGAGGCACGCATCGGCGGGATCCGCGTGCTCGCCGGATCCGAGGTGGACATCCTCGTCGATGGAAGCCTCGACTACCCCGACGAGGTGCTCGAGCGGCTCGACCTCGTGGTGGCCAGCCCGCACGCGAGCCTCAAGCAGGCTCCGGACGTCGCGACGGCACGCCTCGTGCGCGCGGTCCGGCATCCGCTCGTGCATGTGCTCGGCCACCCCACGGGCCGCCTCGTCAACGGCCGTCCCGGCCTCGAGCCCGACATGCATGCGGTGATCGCCGCCGCCAAGGAGTCGGGCGTCGCCCTCGAGATCAATGCCCATCCTGCCCGTCTGGACCTGCGTGACCTGCATGCGCGGATGGCGATCGAGGCGGGCGTCCCCCTGGCGATCAATTGCGATGTCCACGGGCGCGATGGATTCGAGGTGATCCGGTACGGCGTCCAGGTCGCGCGGCGGGCCGGCGCGGGGCCTGCGCAGGTCGTCAACGCCTGGGACGCCACGCGGCTCCATGCATGGATCGCCGCCCGGCGCGGTCGTTGACCGGTCGGGGGCTACCATCCGTCGACCATGTTCGAAAGCCTCACCGACCGACTCGGCTCCGCGCTCCGCAACCTCTCCGGCCGGGGCCGCATCAGCGAATCCAACGTCCGTGAGGTGATGGGCGAGGTGCGGACGGCGCTGCTCGAGGCCGACGTGCAGCAGGACCTCGTCGACGGCTTCTGCAGCGAGGTGGTGCAGGATGCGCTCGGCGCGGAAGTCACCAAGAGCCTGCAGCCTGCCCAGCAGATGGTCGGCATCGTCCACAAGCGCCTGGTCGCACTGATGGGGCCGGGCGAAGCCGGCATCCCCTTGGTCGAGCCGGGCCCGACGGTCATCCTGATGTGCGGCCTCCAGGGATCCGGCAAGACGACCACCTGCGGCAAGCTGGCCGCCTGGCTCAAGCGCCGGGGCAAGAACGTGATGCTCGCGGCCTGTGACCTGCAGCGCCCTGCCGCGGTCGAACAGCTGAGGGTGGTCGCGGAGGGCGTGCAGGCTGCGTCGGGTGGCGCGCGATGCGCCTATTACGGCGAACCCGAACGGTGCGCCGAGTACGGCAAGGCCGTCGGCGTCGCGGTGCAGGTCGCGCAGCGTGCGCTCAAGGCCGCGCGCGACGGTGGATACGACGTGCTGATCGTCGACACGGCAGGCCGCCTGCACGTGAACGACGAGCTCATGCGCGAACTCGAGTCGGTCGACCGCGCCGTCGGGGCGCACGAGAAACTCCTCGTGATCGACGCGATGACCGGCCAGGATGCCCTGGCGAGCGCGAAGGCCTTCCATGCGAAGCTGGCCGTCGACGGGCTCATCCTCACCAAGTTCGATTCGGACACGCGCGGTGGCGCGGCGCTGACCGCACGAAAGGTGACCGGCGCGCCGATCAAGTTCATCGGCACCGGCGAGAAGCTCGATGCACTCGACGAGTTCAACCCGGAGCGCATCGCCGGCCGGATCCTGGGCATGGGTGACGTGGTGTCGCTCGTGGAGAAGGCCCAGCAGGAAGTCAGCGAGGAGGAGGCCGAGCGCCTGAGTGAGCGCATGGCCAAGGGCGAGTTCTCGCTCGATGACTTCCTGTCGCAGCTTCGGACCATCCGCCGCATGGGCCCGCTCAAGCAGGTGCTCGGCCTGCTTCCCGGCGTGGGCAGTGCGCTCAAGGGCATCGACATCGACGACGGCCAGCTCAACCGGCTCGAGGGGCTGGTGCACAGCATGACTCCCCGCGAGCGGAGCGACCTGGGCGTGCTGAACCCGAGCCGCACGCGGCGCATCGCCAAGGGCAGCGGCTCCAAGCCCGAGGACGTGTCGCGCCTGGCCAAGCAGTTCGAGGGCATGCAGCGGATGATGAAGCAGATGGCCGGCATGGGTGCGCTCGGCCGCATGCAGGCCATGAAGCAGATGGGCTCGATGCAGCCCGGCATGGGCGGCATGCCGGGGTTCAACCCGATGGCCCGCGGCTCGACCAAGACGGTCAGCCCGAAGGACCGCTTCCGCAAGGCGAAGAAGCGCTGATCCTCCCCGAACCGGGCGTCCGGGTGGCGCTCCCTCGCCTCGACGCCTCGACGCGTCAACCGACGGATGCCCCCATCAACGATCGTCGAGCGGCAGCGGGTCGCTGACGGTGCCGGCTGCCCAGGCGCGGATGCGCGGCAGCGCCACTTCCTTGATCACGATCTTCGCGCACGCGGCGAGCGGGATCGCCAGCAGCATGCCGTACACCCCGGCCACGCTGCCGCCGGCGAGGATCGCGACGAAGACGGTCACCGGGTCGAGGTTGGTCGCGCGGCCGGCGATGATCGGCGTCAGCACGTTGCCCTCCAGGGCCTGGACCGCCGCGAACACGATCGTCGGACCCAGCACCACCCAGAGCATGCTCATGCGCTCGGCCTCGGGAAGCTGGAGCTGGGCCACCGCGAGCATGGGCACGGCCAGCAGCAGCACGACGCCGCTGAGGTACGGCACCACCGCGAGGACGCCCGCCGCCACGCCCAGCGTGAGCGCATACGGGACGCCGCAGAAGGCCCATCCGATCGTGAAGAGCACCGCCATGATGACGGCGATGACGATGCGGCCACGCACGAAGCCCGCGACGGCCGCATCCATCTGCCCGGCGAGCCGGTGCACCTCGCCCTTGCCGCCCACGGGCACCAGGGAATCGAGGAACCCGACGATGTCCGGGAAGTGGACGCTGAAGAAGTAGAAGTAGAACGGCACGAGCGCGGCGGCGAACAGCAGCGACAGCATGCCGAAGACGAAGCCCGCGATGTCGCCCGAGCGTGCGCCGAGGAACGCCAGGCTCACGTCCCAGATCGAGCGCGCACTGGCGCGCATGGGCTGCTCCGGTGCCGCAGGATCCACCGGGCCGATCGGCGATTGGCCGGCGCGCCGATCGCCGTTCAGGTCGACGTCGGTGGTGGTCTCGATCCAGGCAAGCCAGTCGGCGACTTCCTTCCTGAACGCTTCGGGCAGCTGAGCCTGGAACTCGCCGATCGAGGCCTTCAGCGCGCCCGACTGCACCTTGTTGACGATGGCCTCGCTCTGGCGCACGACCGACGGGATCAGCACGAAGGTCCCGCTCGCCGCGCCGAGGACGATCGCCCCCGTGACGCCACCGACCACCGCGGTGCGTCCGATGCGGAACCGCGAACTGACCCACCGCACCAGCGGCTCGACGAGGTACGCGAGCCCCAACGCCACGATCAACGGGATCGTGATGTAGCGGAGTGCGTACCCGGCCCACACGATCGCGACGACGATTCCCACGAGCAGGAGGTCGCGGACGGGCTGGATGTGCCACAGGTGCCGCCGCGTCCAGTCCAGTTCACTCGGTCGTGGTTCGTCCGGCATGCAGCGTCATCCTCTGCGCAACCTGCGCGTGGTGGAAGGTCTCGTCGAAGTCGTACACCGAGCGGAAGTCCTCGATCGAGTCCTGCGGCGTCTTGCTCATGAGCCCGCACTCGATGAGGCCGAAGACGATCTTGCCGAAGTCATCGGTCCGGTGGATGTTCCAGCTGGCCAGCACCGTTCGGGCCATGAGGCCGAACTGCTGGATGGCCAGATCGGCAAGACCCAGGCAGAGCTGCTGGCCGGTCACGTGGCCGCCCCCGGCGCCCCCGAGCGCTTCGGCGTGGACCCGGCTTGCGGTCATGGAGAGCCCCTTCTGGACGAACTCGAAGGCTTCCTTGGGGTAGGCTCCGGCGGCGCCTTGCAGCTGCTTGAGGTCCAGTTCGATGGGCTTCTGCGGAGGCATCGGCGGAAAGTAGCAAAATCCGCGGGATTACGGCCCACTGGGTCGGCTGGCTGGTTATATTCCCCGAATAACTCGGGCAGGACGCCCGAGGGGAGATTTTCCATGAACGCACTGGCAGCGCATCGCATCGTGTTCGGCGGAAGCCTGGTCACCCTGGCCCTCGGCTTCGCCGGATGTGTCCCGCAAGAAAAGTACGACGCGGCGGTCACCGCCGCGCGCAGCTACGAGCAGCAACTCGGCTCGACGCGCGACGAGCTCAGCACGTCGCGCGCGAACGAGGATCGCCTCCGCTCGCAGATCTCGCAGGCCCGAGCGGACCTCGAGTCCCTGCAGGGCCTGAGCGACGGCAGCAAGGTCGATCTCGAGAAGCTGCGCGATGCCTACGACGCGCTGAGCAAGCAGGTCGCGGGCATGGATGCGGGTGGTCCGCTTCCCGAGAACATCAACATCCTGCTCGCCTCGCTCGCCGAGCAGTACCCCGACATGCTGCAGTTCGACCCGAAGACGGGCATGCTGCGTTTCCTGTCCGACGTGACCTTCGACAGCGGCTCGGCGCGCGTCAAGGACACGGCGCGTGATGTGCTGCGGCGGTTCGCGGCGATCCTCAACAACCCTGAGCTCGCCGCGTTCGAGACGGTCGTCACTGGCCACACGGACAACGTGCGCATCGCGAAGCCCGACACGCTGAAGAACCACCCGACCAACACGCACCTGTCGGCGCACCGGGCCATCTCCGTGCGTGACCTGCTCGTGTCGGACGGCGTGGCGGCGAACCGCGTCGAGGTCGCCGGTTGGGGCGAGTACCGCCCGATCGTCGAGAACGGCCCGCGCGGCGCAGCGCAGAACCGCCGCGTCGAGGTGTTCATCCGTCCGATGACCTATGACACCACCACGGGCTCCTGGGGCGGAACCAGCGGTGACACCCGTCCCGCTGCCGCACCCCGCGCGACGCCGGAGAAGGATGCCACGCCGGCAGCCGCCCCCGTGATCACGCGCCCGGCCCCCGAGAAGGACCCGAACTGATTCCTGGCCGCCACGTGCGGTCCTGACC
>JBEGNG010000094.1:0-6707 GCA_041182645.1 Planctomycetota bacterium | reverse complement strand
ATTGAGGCTCTGGGCGATCGCGGTGCCGAAGATGAACCCTCGGCTCTCCGGGCCGATCACCGCATCCACGCGCACGTTGCGGAACGGGTTGGCCATGAGTTCGATCGCCAGCGCCAGGCCGGCAGGGTCCCGCAGGACCGGCGTGATGTCCTTGAACATGATGCCCGGCTTGGGGAAGTCCGGGACATCGCGCACGAGTTGGCGGATGCGGTCTGGCATCCCGGTGTTCTAGCAGCACGGCAACGCGTTCGCCTATCCTTCCCGCATGTCGAGCAAGCCGACCTCCCCAGCGTCACGGCCGACCTCCCCAGCGTCACGACTCGAGACGGTCGAACCGGTGGGCAAGCGCGTGCTCATCCGCAAGGACGAGGACAAGAAGATCACCAAGGTCGGCATCCACCTGCCCGACAAGATCGAGATCCCGACCCTCACGGGCCGTGTCGTGGCGGTCAGCGCGCAGGTCGAGCGCGACGAGGACTACCCGATCAAGCGCTACGACCGGGTCCTCTTCAACCCGCGCCATGGGATTCCGGTCGACTTCGAGGGTGACAACCGGCTGTTCGTGATCCCCGTGGATGACGTCGTCGCGGTCTTCCGTCGGGAAGGCGACTGAGGCGTGGGGGCGCAGGCACGCACGATCCGGCCTGCGACCGCCGGCCGGACCCTGGTGGCGTCCGTCCCGGGAAGCAAGAGCCTGACGAATCGCTGGCTCATGCTGGCGGCGCTTGCCGAGGGCACCAGCGTCCTGCGCGGCGCCTTGTCGTCGACGGACACCATCGCCTTCGCCGAGGCAGTGTCGGCCTGTGGGGCCCAAGCGTCGTGGCGAGCCCCTGACGACGTGGTCGTCATCGGCTGCGGCGGGCATCCGCGCGGGCCGGCCCGCGTGAACCTGGGGGATGGCGGTACCCCGACACGCTTCATGCTCGCGTTCGCCGCGCTTGCCCAAGAGCCCATCGTCATCGATGGGAGCCCGCGCATGCGGGAGCGTCCCGTGGCCGAAGGGGTCGCCATGCTCGCGGCGCAGGGGGCGTCGACGCGATGGGTCGAGGCGATTGGCCGTCTTCCGGTGTCGGTCGGTGGGTCGCGGCCGACGGGCGGGACGATGGCGGTCGGCACCACGAGCAGCAGCCAGTTCATCAGTGCGCTCATGCTCGTGGCACCATGGCTCGAGCGGGGTCTCGAGATCGTCTTCACCCGGGAGCCGACGAGTGCGTCGTACCTCGACCTCTCGATCTCGGTGCTTCAGCAGGTGGGCGCACGGATCAGCGTCGAGCGGCAAGCCGACGGCGCCTTGCGCCGGGTCGGGATCGCTGCCTCTCCGGTGGCGGGCTTCGAGGTGCAGGTCGAGCCTGACGCGAGCAGCGCGATCTATCCGCTGGCCGCCGCGGCGCTCGTGCCTGGCATGCGCGTCACGGTGCGCGGGCTTCCGCGCGCGACGGTCCAGCCCGACCGCGGCGCGATCGAGGCGCTCCTGGCGATGGGCGCCCGCGAGATCGTGGTCGAGGGCGCGACATGCATCGAGGGCACCGGCCCGCTGCACGGCATCACGACGGATGCATCACACTGGCCCGATGGTGCCCTCGCGATCGCCGCCGTGGCCGCGATGGCGCGTGGCACGACGACGATCACCGGCCTCCGCACGCTGCGCGTGAAGGAGAGCGATCGCATCGAAGCCATGGCGACCGAACTGCGCGCGATCGGCTGCAGGGTCGACGCCGGCGAGGATGCGCTGACCATCGATCCGTCCACCCTGCACGGGCGTCCGGTGACGCTGCACGCGCACCGTGACCACCGCGTCGCCATGAGCCTGGCGACGATCGGGCTGGCCAGGCCCGGCATCTCGATCGACGACCCTGGGTGCGTCGACAAGAGCTGGCCCGGGTTCTGGGAGTCGCTCGCCGCCTTCGAGGGCGTGTAAGGTGAACGCACTCCCATGAAGGCATACTGGACCTTTGCGCGGCAGCTGCTCGCGACGCCGTGGACGCTCGGAGCCGCCGTGGCCTGCGCCGTCGTGAGCGGTCTGGGGATCGCCGCGGGCCTGGGCGCCGCCTTGCCGGTGCTCGACCTGATGCTCGGCGAGGACGGGCAGGGGCTTGCCGGGATCGCGCGCGACCACAACGCCGCGGGCGGTCGCCTCCAGGTGCCCGAGTGGGTGCTGGGCGCGCTGCCCGAGACGACCGAGGCAAGCCTCGGCGTCGTGCTGCTGGCGCTGGCGGCGCTCACGGTCATCGGGGCGGCCGCCAACTTCCTGCACCAGTACCTGACCCTGACGATGGTCACGCGCATCGTCGCCACCGCTCGGCAGCAGGCCTTCGATGCGGCGATCCGGCTTCCCTTGGTGCAGGTGGTCGCGCAGGGGCCGAGCGACTTCACGAGCCGCATCCTGCGCGACTGCAGCGAGCTGCACGGCGGCCTCGTTGCGCTGACCAACCGCTCGCTCGCGCACGTCACGAAGGGGCTGTCGGCGGTGACCGTGGCCATCTGGTTCGATTGGCGCATCGTGCTCGCGGCCGTGGTTGCGGGGCCGCCGCTGGCGTACACGCTCAGGCGCCTGGGCAAGCGGATCAACCGGGGCATGCGCGGCACGCTCGAGGCGCAGCAGCGCCTGCTGCTGGTGACCAACGAGGCGCTGCAGGGCCTCCGTTCGGTGAAGGCGGCCACGGCGGAAGCCGATGTGTCCGGCCGCTTCGCCTGCGCGAACGAGGGCGTGCTCCGCCATGAACTCAAGTTGCGCAAGGCGCGCAGCCTCGCCAGCCCCTTGATGGAACTGCTCGCGGTGCTCGTCGTGCTCGTGCTCGTCTTCATCGCGGGCCGCGAACTGCTCGCCGGGCGCATGCAGCTCGATCGGTTCCTGATGGCGCTCGGCAGCCTCGCCGTCGCGGCGGGGAGCTTCCGCCCGCTGACCTCGTTCGTCAGCGACATCCAGTCGGCCGAGGCGCCCGCGCGTCGAATCCGCGAGGTGCTCGACGCCGGGGCGGAGCCCGGTGCGTCGGGAGGACGGCCGGTCGCCCGGCTCGCGCGTGCGATCGACCTCGTCGGCGTCGGCTTCACCTATCCGGGCGCGGCGGAACCGACCCTGCGCGACATCAACCTCACGATCCCGGCGGGTGCGCACGTGGCGATCGTGGGCCCCAACGGCTGCGGCAAGTCGACGCTGCTCTCGATGATCCCCCGGCTGCTGCTGCCCAGCTCGGGGCGCCTGCTCGTGGACGGCATCGATCTCGACGGTGCCGCCCTGGCATCGTGGCGCTCGCAGGTTGGCGTGGTCTCGCAGGAGGCCGTGCTCGTGCAGGGCTCGATCGCGGAGAACATCGCGCTCGGTTGCGCGAGCGCCACGCGCGAGGCCGTCGTCGTGGCGGCGCAGCGGGCGCACGCCGATGGCTTCATCCGTGCGCTGCCCCAGGGCTACGACACGCAGGTCGCCGAGCAGGGCATGAGCCTCTCGGGTGGGCAGCGCCAGCGGATCGCGATCGCGCGCGCGGCCCTGCGTGATCCGGCCGTGCTGCTCATGGACGAAGCCACCAGCCAGGTCGACGCCGACAGCGAGCGTCAGATCAACGAGGCGATCAAGGCCTTCGGACGCGGGCGCACGGTCATCACGGTCGCGCACCGGCTGAGCACGGTGCTTGCGGCGGACTGGATCGTCGTGATGGACCAGGGCCGCGTGATCGACCGTGGCACGCACGCGGAACTCATCGAGCGCTGCGGGATCTACCGCTCGATCGCCGCCAGTCAGCTTGCGCCCGGCGCGGCCTGAGCCTCCGATCGATCCTCGGGAGGCATCAGGGATCCACCGGCCGGCGGCTGCATGCGCCGCTTGTCCACCGGCTCACGGTCCGGGCGGTTCGTCGGCGACGCCGCGGAGCGCGCCCGGTGCCACCGGATCGACCTTGTTGCCCTGTTCCGGAGTCGTGGCGGGCACCGACGTCGTCGTGGGCTCGGCATCGGCTGCGGTTTGCTTGGATGGAGCGGTGACAGGGACCTGCGGCTGCACCGCGCCGGTCGCGGCCGGCTCGCTGCCCGCTGCGGGCGCCGGATCCTGGGCGACGGCGGGCGTGTTCGTGACCGTGACCGGTTGCGACTGGGGCGCATCACGCAGGGCCACGACGAGGGCGTAGACGAGCGCCGTCGTGGAGAGCGCGGTGGTCACCACGAGCCAGAGCTGCAGGCGGCGTTCGAGACGGTCGCTCTGGATCGTGCGCCGCCGGGTCGCGTCGGCCAACGACTCGATGCTGCGGGCGTGGCGTTCGCTCGTGGCGGCGAAGGCGCCCAGTGCGGTGCGGGCCTCGCCGAGGATGTCCGCCACGCGACGGCTGGTCTCGTAGTGCAGGTCCAGCTGCTGCTGGACGAGCCCGAGGACCTGCGTCTGGCGGTCGGCGCCCTCGCCGAGCTCCTTCAGGCCACGCGTGAGCGCGGCATCGCGATCCTTCGCGCGTGCAGCCTGGTCGACGAGCGTGTCGACCATGCGCACCTGCTGGCGCGCCATCTCCGGCAGGGCGGCGAGGGTGCCATCGAGCTGCCGCACGAGTTCACCCAGACGGCGGTTGACGTCGGCCTGCGTGGCGAGCTGGGACTCGAACTGCTGCATGACCTCGAGCGGTTGGATCGGTTCCGCGCGGTGGACCTCGATGGCCTGCTCCTGCGGGCGCGCGGGGGCGCCGGTTGCGGGTTGGGCATCACCGAGGAAGAGGCTGCTGATCGTGCTGCGCAGCGGCATGACGGACCGTACTGTATCGCGTCGATGCGTCCCGCCGCGGGTGGAATCCTCGTGCTCGCCCTGGCTTCGTGCGGTGGTCACGACCCGGCAGCCGGCGCATGCCGTGGCGTGGCGAGCTTCAGCCCCGCGATCACCGCCACCGTGTTGGCGCTCGGCGCGGGAGACACCATCGTTGGGCGTACCCCATGGTGCGCCGTCGATGCCCCGGTCGTGGGTTCGCTCCTCGATCTCGATGCCGAGGCCCTCGTGCAGGCGCATCCCTGCGCGTTGCTCATCCAGCCGCCTGCGCAGGGTGTCGACGGCGCCGTGACGGCCGCTGCGGATCGCCTCGGTGCGCGGATCCATGCCTGGCCGCTGGCGACGCTCGCCGATGTCCGGGCGCTCGTCGAGGAGCTGCCCGCGGTCATCGCGCCCGGTGATGACCAGGTGCACGCGCAGGCGCAGCGCATGCTCGGTGCCCTCGACGCGGCGTGCGAACCGATGGCCTGGAACCCGTCCGAGCGCGTGCTCATCGTGCAGGCCGGTGGTGGCCGCATGGCGTTCGGCCCGGACACGTACCTCGGTGAATTCCTGCGACGCTGCGGCATCCCGAACGCCATCGCCGACGGCGCATGGCGTGGCCTCGACCAGGAGGAGATCGTGGCCTTGGCGCCCGCCGTGATCGTTCTCGTCGGGACGGGTGCGTCGCCCTGGTCGGAGGATGCCGGCCGACGGACCGGCGCGACCATGATCACGGTCGACGACGACACGCTGCTGGTGCCGTCGGGCACGCTCGGTGCAAGCCTCGTCCGGATGCGCGCGGCCTTCGACCAGGCGAGGTCGGTCCCATGAACGGCGCGGTCACGAGCATGCCGCGCGCGGACGCCGGCCGATCCATCGCCAGGCCCGTGGCGTGGGCCGTGGTCGTCGGCTTGGTGTGCGGAGCCGTGGTGCTGCGGTTCATGCTCGGCGCCTCAGGTTGGTCATGGCCCGGTGCGGAGGTCATGGACCTTCGCGTGGGTGCGGTGGCGAGCGCGGCGCTTGCCGGGGCGAGCCTCGGTCTCTCGGGGGTGCTGCTGCAGGCACTCCTGCGCAACCCGCTGGCGTCGCCGTTCGTGCTCGGGCTGTCGTCGGGTGCGGGGCTCGCCGTGTCGATGGCCGCCTTGGCTGCGAGCTGGGGCGCGTCCTGGGTCACCGCAGACGGCGGCATGGCCGCTGCCTCGATCGGTGCGGCGTTGGCGCTGCTCGTGGTGGTGGCTGCAGGGCGTCGGCATGGAGTGATCGATCCGGTGACGCTGCTGCTGGCCGGTGTCGTGGTGGCGAGCGTGGCGGGTGCGGCGACGGTGCTCGTGCAGTACCTGATGCCGCCGTCATCGCGCGGTGACCTGATGGCCTGGGCGATGGGACGCATTCCTGAGTTGCCCGAACGGCTCCCGCTCGTGATGGCGGCGGCGTCACTCATCGGTGTCGGCGCATGGTCCCTTGCGCGGGCGCGGTGGCTGGATGCGGCCTGCACCGCGGATGACGAGGCCGCGAGCCTCGGCGTCGACCTGCCCGGGCTTCGATGGCGGTTGGTCCTGCTCTCGGGGCTGCTTGCCGGGACGAGTGTCGTGCTCTGTGGGCCGATCGCGTTCGTCGGGTTCGTGGCACCGCACCTGGCGAGGTTGCTCCTGGGTGCCCGACACGGAGCGCTCGTCGTCGTTGCGCCGGCGTTGGGTGCGGCCCTGCTCATCGGGGCCGATGCCCTGCGCCTGGCGGTGCCGCTGCCGGGGACGGGGCGCCTGCCGGTGGCGGTGGTGACGGCGATGCTCGGTGGCCCGGTCTTCCTGTGGGTGCTCCGGCGCCGGGGCGGAGCGCGCACATGAGCCTCGTCATCGATGGCCTGAGCGTGTGGCACGGCGAGCATCGCGTGGTGAACGCGGTCCGTGCGGGGGCGGACGGTGGACGCATCGTCGCGGTGATCGGCCGCAACGGCAGCGGCAAGAGTTCACTGGTCCGTGCGATCGCGTGC
>JBEGNG010000093.1:0-6511 GCA_041182645.1 Planctomycetota bacterium | reverse complement strand
GCCATGTTCGGGTCGCTTGTCCTGAACCGGATCGGAGAATTGCCGATAGAACTACCACAATGCCCCTCGGAGGCCCCATGCCCACGCTGCTTGCCTTGATCGTCGCGGTCGGTTCGATCCTGTCCGCGCCCGTCGTCCTCGCAGGCGATGCCCCCTCGGGCGCCGCCGCCTGGGCCGATGCCCTGTGGTCGGCGGCCTTGGCCGATGACCAGGCCAAGGTCGAGGACCTGCTCAAGGCAGCGCCCGCCGACGCGTCGCCGGCCATGCAGCGCGTGCGCGACCGCATCGCCGAACGGGCGCGCAACCACGAGACCCGCGAGTCGGAGCGCAAGGCCGACCTCGAGAAGCACGAGAAGGAGATGGGCGAGCACGTGGCCAAGGGCGAACTCCTCAAGGCGCTCGTCGACGCGGCGAACATCCGCTACCTGCTGTCGGAGAAGGAATGGAAGCAGCGGGGCGCCACGCCGGCCTTCCGCGACCTCGTCGCCGCCGCCCTGGCCGAGGCGACCAAGGCCGAAGCCGCGGGCGACCTCCTGTATGCGCAGGAGCTCACCTTCCGCGCCAAGGTGCTCGTCGAGGACGGCATCGACCAGGCGACCTTCGAGCGCACCGAGCGTGCGCTGAACGACCTCAACGACCGCATCATGCTGATCGCCATCTACGCGCCGCGTGCGATGCACGCCCTGCGCGAGAGCGTCGCCAGGCGCGTCGATCCCGACGACGACTTCGCCGACTTCAGCGAGGACGCGGCCGACGACTGGAAGGAAGTGGTCGGCGGCATCACGCGCAACCTGACCATCGGCGCGCTCTCGGCTGCCGCCGAGGCGCACATCGGCGGGCAGGGCTGGGAACCGCTCGTGCGCGGCGGCCTCGAGCAGGTCCGCCTGCTCACGACCACGAAGGCACTCGACGAGACCTTCCCGGCGCTCAAGGATGCCGGCTCGGTCGGCGCGTTCTCCAAGGAACTCGATGCGCTCGCCGCATCCAAGCCCGAGCGTGCCAGCGGTGCATGGGCCCGCTCGACGGTCGATGCGATGCTCGACGCCAACGACCGCACGGTGAAGATCCCGCACGACGTGCTCCTGCACGAGTTCGGCACCGGCGCCACCGAGCGGCTCTCCAAGGACCAGGGCGACGACTACTCGTCGATCATCTGGCCGGAGAACCTGCGTCGCTTCAACCAGCAGCTCGAGGGCGACTTCGTGGGCGTCGGCATCCTGCTGCGCTACGACGACAAGCGCCAGCTCATGATCGCCAACCCGCTCGAGGGCGGGCCGGCGGCGCGCGCGGGCGTGCAGCCCAACGACCGCATCATCGAGGTCAACGGCATGTCGACCGCCGGCTGGACCCTGAACAAGGCCGTCGAGACGATCACCGGCCCGGCGGGCCAGCGCGTGGTCATGCGCCTGCGCCGCGGCGAGGGCGACCAGGCCACCGACGTCGAGGTCCCGCTGATCCGCGAACGCATCAAGATGCGCTCCGTGAACGGCTGGTGGAAGCGCGCGATCGACTCGGCCGGCACGCCGGAGTGGGATTGGATGATCGACGCGGATGCGGGCATCGGCTACCTGCGCGTGACGAGCTTCAACGACGACACGCTCGACGACATGGCTGACGCGATCGAGGCGATGCGCAAGTCCGGCCAGCTGCGCGGGCTCGTGCTCGACCTGCGCGGCAATCCGGGCGGACTCCTGCCCGCCGCCGTCGACATGGTCAACCTGTTCGTGAGCCGCGGCCTGGTGGTCGAGGTGCAGGACCGCAACGGGCGCACCGTCGGCACCAACTACGCCAAGCCGAGCAAGGCGAAGCTCGCGGGGCTTCCGCTGGTGGTGCTCGTGAACCGCGAATCGGCCAGCGCCAGCGAGATCGTCAGCGGCGCGCTGCAGGCGTACAAGGCCGGCGTCGTGATCGGCGACCGAACCTTCGGCAAGGGCAGCGTGCAGACGGTGCAGCGCGTCACCGACGGACCGCGGCAGGCCGCGGTCAAGGTCACGCAGCAGTACTACGCGCTGCCGCCCGCGGCGCCCGGCCAGAAGGGCCGACTGGTCCACAAGCGGCTCAACACCGGCGACTGGGGCGTGAATCCCGACGTCGTCGTGCGCGTCGGACCCAAGCAGCAGGAGAAGGCCCAGACCCTGCGCACGAAGGCCGACCAGATCGACGAGAGCGGCAAGGGCGCGAAGGACGAGCGTCCGAGCCCCAACGCACTCGTCGCGGAAGGGATCGACGAGCAGCTCGACCTGGCGCTCATGCTGCTCCAGGCACGACTGGCGACCGAGGCTCCGGTCGGCACGGCCGAGCGGCCCAAGTCGACCCAGCCGGCGCTCTCGACCGACCGGGCCGCTCCGCCGAGCTGAGATAACGCCTGCGGGCGTCAGGAATCCCGTTGACGCGGGCCCGGCCGTCGCGCCACCATTCGCGCGGAAGGGGCGACCGCCGGTGCAGGTGCGGGTCGGTCTTGCCCCCGACGCGTGGTTCTCCTATAACTGTCGGACTCTCCTTCGGTTGGGAGCCACCATGAGCATGCTTTCCGAACCCTCGACTTCCCGTTCGTTCGATGTCCACGGCAAGCCCGGCGAGCGCAGCTCGGCCCCGGCCACCACGGGTCGCCGCGACCCGGTCGACCCGGCCCTGTGCCGCCAGTGGCTGCGCGACATGCTGCTGATCCGCGAGTTCGAGAACCGCTGCATGCAGCAGTACCAGGACAAGAAGATCGGCGGCTTCTGCCACATCTACATCGGGCAGGAAGCCGTCGCGGTCGGCTGCACCGCTGCGGTGCGGCCCAACGACCCGATCGTCACGGCCTACCGCGACCACGGCCACGCGCTCGCGCGCGGGATGGCGGCGCGCCACTGCATGGCCGAGATGTTCGGCAAGATCGGCGGCTGCGCGAAGGGCAAGGGCGGCTCGATGCACATGTTCGACCGCGAGCACCACCTCTACGGCGGCCACGGCATCGTGGGTGCGCAGATCCCGCTCGGCGTCGGCCTGGCCTTCGCCTGCAAGTACATGGACGAGGTCATCGACGGCCGCCCCAACAGCCGCGTGGCGCTCGCGTTCCTCGGCGACGGTGCGCTGAACCAGGGCGCGGTGCACGAGGCGATGAACCTCGCGGGCCTGCTCGACATCCCGTGCGTCATCATCTGCGAGAACAACGGCTACTCGATGGGCACGAGCATCCACCGCGGCACCACCATGGGCCACGACATCATCTCGAAGGCCATCGGCTACGGCATCGACGGCTACGTCGTCGACGGCATGGACGTGCTCTCGGTCTACCACGACATGAGCGCGATCGTCGAGAAGTGCCGCCGCGAGAGCCGCCCGGCGTTCGTCGACATGCGCTGCTACCGCTTCAAGGGCCACTCGATGAGCGACCCGCGCAAGTACCGCACGCCCGAGGAGGAGAACCAGTACACGAGCGACGATCCGATCGGCCGCCTGAAGCTGCACCTCGAGGAACGCGGCGAACTGCCGGAGGCCGTCCTGAAGGAAATGCAGAAGGAGATCCGCGACGAGGTCCGCGAGTCGATCGCCTGGAGCGAGGCGAGCCCCGAGCCGCCGATGGCCGAGCTCTACCACGACGTCTTCGTCGAGCCGCACGGGCCGTTCACCGGCACCAGCCTGCCGCAGATGCTGCAGGGGAAGGACCTGCGCTGACCATGAGCACCGTCACCGTCATCGACCCCACCATGACCGCCACCCGCGAGATCGAGTTCCGTGACGCCCTCCGCGAAGCGATGAGCCAGGAGATGCGGCGCGACCCGCGCGTCTTCCTGCTCGGCGAGGAGGTCGCCCAGTACAACGGCGCCTACAAGGTGAGCAAGGGCATGCTCGACGAGTTCGGGCCCCGCCGCATCATCGACACGCCCATCTCCGAGTCGGGCTTCGCCGGCATGGCGATCGGCGCGGCCATGATGGGCCTGCGGCCGATCGTCGAGTTCATGTCGTGGTCGTTCAGCCTCGTCGCGGCCGACCCGATCCTGAACAACGCGCCCAAGATGCTCTACATGTCGGGCGGCCAGTTCGGCTGCCCGATCGTCTTCCGCGGCAACGACGGCGCGGGCGGGCAGCTCGGCTCCACGCACTCCTGGTGCGTCGAGGGCCTGTTCAGCAACGTGCCCGGCCTGAAGATGGCGATCCCCAGCTGCCCCGAGGATGCGAAGGGCCTGATGACGACCGCGATCCGCGATGATGACCCGGTCTTCTTCCTCGAGAGCGAGCGCATGCTGGGCATGAAGGGCCACGTGCCCGAGGGCGACCATCTGATTCCCTTCGGCCAGGCGAAGGTCCGCCGCGAGGGCACCGACTGCACGCTCGTGTCGTTCGGCCGCCCGGTGAACTTCTGCCTCGAGGCGGCGGCCGAGCTGGCGAAGGAGGGCATCTCGTGCGAGGTGCTCGACATGCGCACCATCCGCCCGCTCGACATCGACTCGATCGTGCGCAGCGTCCGCAAGACGAACGCCTGCGTCGTGGTCGACCAGTCGTGGAGCTTCGGCAGCCCCGGCAGCGAGGTCGCCAGCCAGGTGCACCAGCACTGCTTCGACGACCTCGACAACTTCGTGCACCGCGTGCACAGCGCCGACGTGCCCACGCCGTACGCGTTCAACCTCGAGCAGGAGTACCTGCCCAACGCCCGCAGGATCTGCGAGGCGGTGCGCAGCTGCCTCTACCGCGCCTGAATCACGGACGATCCCAGGAGACACCATGCCCACGACCGTCACCATGCCCCGCCTCTCCGACACGATGGAGGCCGGCACCGTCATCAAGTGGCACGTGAAGGAAGGCGACACGGTCGCCACCGGCGATGTGCTCGCCGACGTCGAGACCGACAAGGCCACCATGGAGATGCAGACCTACGACGACGGCGTCGTCGCGAAGCTCCTCATCGGTGCGGGCGACCGCGTGGCGATCGGCACGCCGATCGCGGTGATCGCGGTCGATGGCGAGGATGCCTCGTCGGCGGGGGGGAAGGCCGCTGCACCGGCTGCCGCTGCGCCCGCCGCCGCTCCGCGCACCTCGGCAGCCGAGTCCCCGGTCGCCGTCACCGGCACGGTCGTCATGCCTTCGGCGCAGGCCGACACGGGCGCGCGCGCACGGATCTCGCCGGTTGCCCGCCGCATGGCGGAAGAGCTCGGGGTCGACATCAACGCGCTGCGCGGCTCGGGCCCCGGCGGCCGCGTCATCAAGCGTGACATCGAGGCGGCGGCCAGCCGCAAGGGCGGGGCGGCACCCGTGACCACCATGCCCGTCGTGGCTGCGCCTGCGCCGGCGGCGGCACCGAGCATGCCCGTGGTGGCCGGCCCCGGTTCGCGCGAAGTCGCCGTCAGCGGCATGCGCCAGACGATCGCGCGCCGGCTCGTCGAGAGCAAGAGCACGATCCCGCACTACCAGGTCTCCATGCGCTTCAACATGGAACCCCTGCTTGAACTGCGCAGGATGCTCAACGCCCAGCTCGAGCCCCAGGGCGTGAAGCTGAGCGTGAACGACTTCATCGTGCGGTCGTGCGCGCTGGCGATGGCGCAGCACCCGTTCTTCAACGCGAGCTGGGCGGGTGACCGCATCATCATCCATGGCGAGGTCAACGTGGGCGTCGCCGTGAGCCTGCCTGCGGAGCGCGGTGGCGGTCTGGTCGTGGCCGTGATCCGCAACGCCGACCAGAAGGGCCTGCGTCAGATCTCGCTCGACACGCGCGCGCTCGCCGAGAAGGCGCGCACGCGGGGCCTCGGCCCCGAGGACATGACGGGCGCCACCTTCACGATCTCGAACCTGGGCATGTACGGCGTCGACAACTTCACCGCGATCATCAACCCGCCCAACAGCGCCATCATGGCCTGCGGCGCGGCGGTGGAGCGGCCGGTCGTGCGCAACAGCCAGCTCTGCGTGGGCACCGAGATGGACGCCACCCTGAGCCTCGATCACCGCGTGATCGACGGCGCCATGGCGGCCGAGTACCTGACCACGGTGCGCCACAACCTCGAGAACCCGGCCACGCTCCTGGTGTGAGCGGGGGGCTCAGCCTCGGCTAGGCTCCCCTCATGGCCGGGGCCGGTCACAGCGAGCATCAGGGATCCTGCGTCGTGGCGTGGTGCGCTGCCGCATTCGTTGCGGCCTGCTTGGCCACCATCCCAGCCGGCATCCCGGTGCCCAACGCCGCCATGGTTGCGCTTGGGCTCGCCGGTGTCGGCGTCGTGCTGGCAGCCCGCTTCGATCGGGCCGGCCGATGGAACCAGGTGACCTGGTGGCCGGTGGCCCTCATCCTCGCCGCGATGGTCGTCTCCGTGCTGCGCTGCCAGCTCCCGGGCCTGGCGGTCGAGCGATCGACCGGCGTCGGTGTGTTCGCGCTCGTGGCGATCGTCGTGCAGGTGGCGGCCTGGGATGCGCGTGCGCTCGGTGCCGTGCTCTGGTCCGCAGCCGCGACGATGACCGCCGTTGCGCTCGACATCGGCTGGCAGAAGGCGACTGGGCGCTCGCTCTTCACGGGCCAAGAGGGTGCCGGGAGCCGCTTGAC
>JBEGNG010000092.1:0-6512 GCA_041182645.1 Planctomycetota bacterium | reverse complement strand
GTCGAGGACCGCGCGCTCGTCACGGCCATGTTCGCCACGGTCGGTGCCGTGCGCACGATCGACGAATCGCTGATGGATGCGGCGACCGCGGTCTGCGGCAGCGGCCCCGCCTACGTCTTCCATCTGGCCGAGCACATGATGCGCGGCGCCCGCGAGGCAGGCTTCGATCCGGAGACCGCCGACCTCCTGGTCCGACAGACGGTGCTGGGCGCCGCAGCACTGCTGCGGGGATCACCTGATGACCCCGCAGCACTCCGCAGAGCCGTCACCAGCCCGGCCGGGACGACGGCCGCTGCGCTCGCCGTGCTCGATGCGGCGGGCACCGGCGATGCCATGGCGCGTGCCATCCTCGCGGCGCGCGACCGTGGACGCGAACTCTCCTCCGGTTGAGGCCGCGCACCGCCGATCAGAAGTCGCGGCGCCTGAAGATCCACACGCACGCGGCGAGCATGACGCCTTCGAAGACGAGGCTCGTGCCGATCGTCCACCACAGCGAGCGCTGCACCGCCTGATCGTCGATTGCGGTACGCACCTCACGGTTGCGGACGCGGTTGGAGCCGAAGACGCCCTCGCCGCGGCGCTCGCGCTCGGCGACCTGGATGCCGGACCGGTCGACCAGCAGGCGCTCGAGCAGGTCGAGCGTCTCGCCGGTCTTCGGCAGCGGGGCCATCACGCCCATGAAGATCCCGTGGGCCAGTCGCCAGTTCGCGTCGTCGGCGGCCTGCGCATCGCGCTCCTCGAGCAGGTCCTCGAGGTACGGATCCTTCGGGTCCTCTGCCTCGCGGTGCAGGATCTCGGTCTCGTAGGACGCGATCTCCATCGCGCTCGCGGTGCGGCCCCAGTTGGTGAGCGCCTCGCCGCTCTGCACGCCGAAGACGAGGAACCAGAAGACCATGGTGAGCAGCAGGCTCGCCACGGTGCTGCGCGTGAGCAGGCCGACCAGCGCGCAGAAGACGAAGAGGTACGAGTAGAAGAGCACCACCAGCGGCACCGCGAGGAAGAGCGACGGCTCCCACGAGCCGCCGCGCAGGCCGATCACGAGGAAGCACGCGCCCGTGAACACGAGCACCTGCAGCGAGGTGAAGAGCAGTCCCGTCATCCACTTGGTCAGGAACAGCCGACCGCGCCCGATGGGGCGCGAGAGCATCATGTCGATCGCACCGCCCGAGACGAGGTCGGGGATGATCCCGGCCGTGCTCACGAGGGCGAGGACGGTGCTGCCCAGCCCGAGCCACCACTCCACGCCCAGGTTCGTGAAGAGCAGCTTGTAGAAGGTCGCCGGCGGCACCACCGAGGCGTTGAAGAACGGGCTCTCGAACGTCCAGCCGAAGACCGTGATGCCCTCCTCGTCGAGCCCAAGCCCGGCGATCGCGGCCACGATGATGCAGGACAGCACGAGCGACAGCCAGAACAGCTTGCGGGCGTTCAGCTCGCGGTACGCAGCGACCACGATCGCCCAGGTCTGGCGTGCGTAGGTCCCTTCGGGAAGGCCCGCGCTCATGGTGCGACCCCCACGGGCGGCGGCGGTGCGGACGGTCGGTCGCGCAGTGCACCGGGGTTGAGCGTGCCGCCCGACGATGGATCGGTCACGGCCCGGATGAAGAGGTCCTCGAGCGACTCGCGCACAGGCACCGCGCGCTCGATGACCGCGCCCGAGGCTCGGAGCCGGTCGATCACGGGCTGTGCATCGGACGCATCGGGAATCTGCATCACGAGGGTGCTCGATGCACCATCCGCACGCAGGACCCCGAGGTCCGCAGCCCAACCGGGAGCCTGGCCGCGCACGGTGATCTCGAAGCGCCGGCTCGAGCGCGTGAGGTCGTCGATCGTTCCCTGGGCCCAGACGCGGCCCTGCACCATGATCGCCACCCGGTCGCAGACCATCTCGATCTCGCTCAGGAGGTGGCTGTTCACGAAGATCGTGCGCCCTTCCGCGCGCAACCGAAGGAGCAGGTCGCGGATCTCCTTGCGGCCGACGGGGTCCACCCCATCGGTCGGCTCATCGAGCACGACGAGCATGGGATCGTTCACCAGGCTCGCCGCGAGCCCCACGCGCTGCTGCATGCCCTTGGAGTAGGTGCCCAGGCGTCGATCCGCCCAGTCCCGCATGCGCACGAGGTCCAGCATGGCCTCGGTGCGCCCACGGCGCTCCACGCGCCGCATGCCGGCCAGCGCACCGAAGAAGTCGACGACCTGCCGGCCGGTCAGGTACGCCGGGAAGCGATGGTGCTCGGGCAGGTAGCCCACGCGCGCGAGCGCGGCCTTGTCGCCCAGCGGCGCGCCGAGCAGCGTGCCGCCCCCCTCGGTCGCGCGGACCACCGTCATCATGATCTTGACGATCGTGCTCTTGCCCGCGCCGTTGGGGCCCAACAGCCCGAAGACCTCGCCGCGGCCGACCGCAAGGTCCACCCCACGCAGTGCCTCGATGCGGCCCCTGTAGGTCTTGCGGACGCCGTGCAGGTCGATGGCGGAAGCGTCGGTCACCGGCGGCCGAGTGTACGGGTGCCTGCGCACCAACGCGACGCGGGCGGCCCACCAGGACCGCCCGCGCCTGAAAGGAAGGAGTTCGTCCGACTCGGGTCACTCACCGCTGGCCGGCGCGCCCTTCTTGGCGACCGGCGGGAGCGGATACTGGCTCGCGTACTCGGGCTTCAGGAAGAAGTAGTACATCGTGCCTTCGGCGTACTGCGCGCCCGCCAGGATCTCGGCGCTGGCACCGACGCCCATGAAGATGTCCGCTCGGCCCGGCGCGACGATCGCACCGCCGGTGTCCTGGTCGCACATGAAGCGGTTGAACGGGACCTGCTGGTTGGCGAAGTTGATCGACTTGGTGTCGACGAGCAGGAAGCCGCCGCGCGGGTAGATCTTCTTGTCGGTGGCCAGCGTGGTGCGTTCCGTGACCTTCACGCCGAGGCTGCCGGCGGGCCAGTTGGAGCCGTCGTACTTCGTGAAGAACACGAAGCAGTTGTTGCGGTTGATGTACTCCATCGCCTTGTCGGGGTTCTTGTCGCACCACTCGCGCACGTTGGGCAGGTTGAGGTCGCGCTCGGTCAGGATCTTCTCGTCGAGCAGGGTCTGGCCGAGGCCGACGTACTGACCGTCGGTCTTGCCCGCGTAGCCCACGTACATGGTCGAACCATCCTGCAGGGTGAGCTTCGCGCTGCCGTTGACCTGGATGATGTAGACGTCGAACTCGCTGGGCAGGTAGACCAGCTCAAGCCCGCGCAGCATGCCGCTGGACTGGATCTCGGCGCGGTTGGGCCACGGGGTGACGGTGCCGTCGGCCTGCAGGCGGCCCTTGGGTTCGCCGGTGACGGGGTCGGTGACGCAGTCGGTCGGGCGCCGGTAGAGCGGGAAGCGGAAGGTGCTGTCGGGGGTCAGGCTGGCCTTGAACTCGGGCGCGTAGTAGCCGGTGAAGAGCACCGTGCCCTTGTCGTTGTAACCCACCGTCTGCCAGCAGTCGAACATCTGCTGCATGCGGCCCAGGAACTCCTGCTCGGTGGTCGAGGACTTCAGGAACTCCTTGAAGGCGACCACGCTGCCGGCCGCCTGCTCGTGGGTCGACACCTCGTGGAACGGGAAGAACTGCTGGCTGCTGGGCTTCTGGAACCAGCTGATGCTCTGGTCGAGCGCCTGGTCGAGGTAGCCGTCGCGCGCGCCCCAGGCGGTGGCCAGGCTCGGCCACTGGCTCGGGTCGAGCTTGCGCAACGCATGGCCGGAGTTGAGCTGCCGGTTGTAGTCGGGCTCAGCGACGACATGTTCTCGCTGGCAGCCGGTGAAACCCACGGCGGCAAGCGCCAAGGCAACGAAAGAAGCGGTCGTTCCACGCATGGATGCATCCTTGCAACGGGGCGGAAGAGGGCGATACGTCAAGTCGATTATCGGCAAAGTGCCGGAAACCCGTGCACTTTGGGAGCGTATTTGGTGAGAATCTGGCGTCGACCCGGCGGTTCGGGCGACAACCCCTGCTGGGTCCGGACCTGCCTCCCCCGTCGGGCGGCATGACCTGCCCCGCTATCCTTGGACGATCCCATGACCACCACCCTCGCCATGTTCGGCATCGAAGGCCCCTACTGGATCATCATCCTCGTCGTCGGCCTGCTGCTGTTCGGCCGCCGGTTGCCCGAGATCGGCCGCAACGTCGGCAAGTCGATCGTGGAGTTCAAGAAGGGCCTGAAGGATGCCGGCAACGAGGCCGAGCAGGAAGCCAACCGCTCCTCGACGCAGCACCTGCCGGGCTCGCAGCCGTCCCAGAGCAGCCAGGTGCACTCGACCGAGCAGCACCGCGCCTGAGGCGACATCCCTGATCACCGGACACGCGCCGCGGCCTCGACGGGCTGCGGCGCTGTCGTGTCCGGTGGTGGATCGCAGGTTCCTGATAGAACTTCCGCCCCATGGCACTCCCGATCCTGTCCTTCGTCGCCGGCAACTACCGGAACTTCAACGCACGCGCCACGCGCGATGCGCTCTTCGCGTACTGGGACCACATCCAGTCGGGCGGGCGGATGTACTGGGCGATGGCCGGCGCGATGAGCTCGGCGCAGCTGGGCATCAGCCTGGCCCCGGCGATCCGTGCCGGTCTGGTGCATGGGCTGTCCGTCACGGGCGCGAACCTGGAGGAGTCGCTCTTCCGGCTCGTCGCGCACGACAGCTACAAGGATTTCCCGGAGTACCGCTACTTCACGAAGCAGGACGACACGCGCATCCTGAAGCAGCGCATGCGCCGCGTCACCGACACGAGCATTCCCGAGGACGAGGCGTTCCGCGCCGTCGAGAAGATCCTCGTGCCGATGTGGAAGCGCGCCCATGACCGCGGCGAACGCAGGTTCTGGCACGAGTACTTCTACGAACTCATCCTGAAGCTGCCGAAGTCCGCCTTCGAGGGCAACCCGCAGGACTGCTGGCTGCTCGCCGCGGCCAAGGCGAAGCTGCCGATGGTCGTCCCCGGCCACGAGGACTCGACCTTCGGCAACATCTTCGCCTCGCACGTGAAGTTCGGTGACTTCAGCGCATCGATCGTGAAGAGCGGCATCGAGTACATGGCCCGCTTCTACGACGACTACGCGGTGCTCTCCAAGGGCAAGGGCGTGGGCTTCTTCCAGATCGGCGGCGGGATTGCGGGCGACTTCCCGATCTGTGTCGTGCCGAGCATCAAGTACGACCTGCAGGCGCCGGTGAAGCCCTGGGCGTACTTCTGCCAGATCAGCGACAGCACCACGAGCTACGGCTCGTACTCGGGCGCCACGCCGAACGAGAAGATCACCTGGGACAAGCTCACCGAGACGACGCCGATGTTCGTGATCGAGTCCGATGCGACCATCGTGGTGCCGCTCATGCTGCAGGCGCTGATGGAAGCGCAGGCGAGCCCCAAGGCAGCCACTGCGCTCATCAAGGCCAGCCGCGCCGAGACCAAGCGGCATCTGGCCCGTCGCTGAAGTCGCCCCGCGGGCAATGGCTCCGCGGTCATCGCACGCCCGAGCGCCCCGCGGCTGCCTCCGGGTGCACGCCGGCCGGCCTAGTGCCCGCCGACCGTCACGCCCGCCAGGTCGACGCCCACCACGCTCACGGTGATGCCGCGGTTCGGGGCATCCTCGACGAAGCCCGCGATCGCCTCGCGCACGTCCTGGTCGACCGGCTCGCCGTCGGCATCGAAGGTGACGCGGGCTCCGCTGGGCACCCGCGCGAACGCCTCGACCAGTGCGGGCTTCATGATGAAGGTCCCGTCGCGCCGCAGGCGCAGCGTGATCGAGCCGTCGGGATGGTCGGTCCGCTCGATGCTGGCCTTGGCGGCCTTGCGGAGCGCAACCACGACCCCGACGACGATGCCCACGACCACGCCCTTCAGCAGGTCGGTCGCGAGCACGGCGCCGATCGTGACGAGGAACGGCACGAGCTGGTCCATGCCCAACCGACGCTGCTCGTTGAAGAGCGACGGCTTCGCCAGGTTCAGCCCGACCTGCACGAGCACGGCCGCCAGGCATGCCTGCGGGATGTGGTTCAACACCCCGGGCAGCGCGAGAACGCACCCGAGCAGCAGCAGCGCATGCACGATCGCCGAGAGCCGCTCACGCGCACCTGCCGCGACGTTGGCGCCGCTGCGCACGATGACGGCGGTGATGGGCAGCCCGCCGAGTGCGCCACTGATGGCGTTGCCCACACCCTGCGCGACCAGTTCACGGTCGGGCGGCGTGCGCCGCTTCAGCGGGTCGAGCCGGTCGACGGCCTGGCAGGACAGCAGCGTCTCGATGCTCGCGACGACCGCGATCGTGGCTGCGGCCACCCAGACGCCGGATGATCCGACCACCGACCAGTCGGGCAGCGGCAGCGCGGCGCGCAGGCCCTCGAAGCCCCCCGTCGGGACCTGCACGAACTGCGCTTCGCCGAGCGACCAGCCCCCGCCGTCGAGCATGGATGCGGCGATCGATGCCGCGACCACGACCACGAGTGCCGGCGGCACGAGGGCAAGCCGTGCGAGCGGCGTGTGCTTCCACGCGAACAGCACCGCCAACGAC
>JBEGNG010000091.1:0-6586 GCA_041182645.1 Planctomycetota bacterium | reverse complement strand
CCATGGTGCTGCCGGTCGCCTACGCCGCGATCATCCTGGAATGGGGACCGCGCCTGCCGGCATGGATCGCCACCCCGGTCGAACGCGCCGGGCGGATGTCGTTCACCGTCTACCTGCTCGAGTCGGTCGCCTGCACCGCGCTTGCCTCGTGGTGGGGACTCGCGTGGTTCGGATCGCTCGACGACGCCCAGGCCGCCGTGGTCGCGCTCTGCGTGTGGCTCGCGCTGGTGATCTTCGCCACGGCCTGGCTCGCGTTCCTGCCGATCGGGCCGTTCGAGTGGGCGTGGCGGCGCGTGACGTACGGGCGGCCGCCGACCTCGCAGAGCAGGCAGTGACCGCGAACATGCGGGCCTCGCCAACGCCGTTGCTTCGGATTCCGCGCAACGCGGCGCCCGCCGGAAGACATCCGATCTCCGCGATCACCCACATCCAGCCAGTCACGTCGCTCAGGAGCCCCACGCGCTGAGCAGCAGACCCAGGTCGACCCCGTTCACCGTTCCGTCGCCGTTGAGGTCTGCGGTGCCCGCTGAACCCCACTGGCTCAGCAGCACGCCGAGGTCTGCGCCGCTCACGGTGCCATCGCACGTCAGGTCTGCCGGCGCGCAGTTGCCGCCGACGCTGATCACGCCCTCGGTGACGGCGCCGTTCTCGTCGGTGTAGCGCACCGTCATCTGCGAGCCGCCGAAGGCCGCGGGGATGGTGAAGGCGATGCGCGCGCGGCCCGATGCATCAGTGATGCCCTGAGCTGCCGGTGCACCGCTCGAGCTTGCCATCACACTGTGCCCGACGTTCGCGCCGGACGCGCGGAAGCTCTCGACCGACAGCTCGACCGTCTGCCCCGGAGCGCCCGCGGCAGGGGCGGCGCGAAGCGCACTCTGCTCGACGGAGACCTGCCAGAAACCACCGACCGAGTTGCCCGAGACGCCGTCGGTCGCGGAACCGAACACGAGGCCGTTGCTGCCGACGCCGCTGGGAAACGCGTACCGCTGTCCAGCGGGCATCGCGAGTGGCGTGAAGACGCCATTGGGCCAGGCAACAGCCTTGATCTGCAGACCGCCTTCCGCTGAATTGTAGAAATAGCCTGCGACCAGGCCGTTCCTGCTCATCGTGGTCGCCGAGGAGCCGCAGCACTGTGTCACGTCGCCCGGAAGCACGACGACCGAGCCGTCCGCCCGCACCACCGCGGGTGCACGGGACGCTCCGCCGTCAAAGTAGCCGTTGACCACGACGCCGCCGAGGTTGTCAATCGCGATGCCCTTGGTCTCGAGTCCGCCGCTCTCGATCGCAGCCGCGCCCTCGGAGTCCCACCGCACCGCCACCGACGCGGAGCCGAAGGGGACGAACGCGGAGCCGGTGATCACGCCGGAGGAGTTGATGCTGCCGGCGACGCTCCAGGTGGTGCCTTCGGGGAGGTCGGCCTCCGGGAAGGGGAGCAGCTCGAGCTCGCCGTTGACCCATCGGGCCGCCCGGTAGTTGCCCTTGGAGATGACGTTGCCGACGATCACGCCCGCGTCATTGATGTCCGTCGCAAATCCGCCCTCGCCGAGGTCCGGCAGGACGACACGCTGACCATTCGTCCAGACGATCGGCACGCCGTAGATCCCGGCCGGCTGGAACTCGGTGCCCACGATCACGCCGGCGGAGTTGATCGCGACCGCATATCCGCCTTCCTCGCTCGGAAGCTCGACCGGCTCCGAGGTGGGGGTCTGCCACACCACGGGCACGTTCGGCCCGCCGGTCGGGCGATCGACGTTTACGGTGCCGACGATCACGCCGGACGCGTTCACGTCGGAGGGGGAACTGCCACGACCGAAATCGGCAAGAGGCTGGAACGGGACGTCGGCCGCGGCGATCGAGGCGACGGCGGACGCGAGGATGACGGACAAGCGCTGGATGGGTCGGTTCATGGTGACTGGTTCCCTGGAACGCGTGCAAGGGATATTGGACTTACAGCTGGGACGGACTGGTGAGGCTCCGCGAATTTCGCCCGTGAACCTTCCATGGATGCACTCAATCTGGTTGGAGGCCCGGCGTCTGGGGCCCGGTGGGGGCGTTCCACGGTGCCCCGAGGATGCCGCCGGCGGGTTTCACCCACGCAGGCGGGCACAAAGTTGAGGCGGCTCGCGGTGCCAGGCACCAGCGACCGGCTGCCGGAAATCGACGTGCTGGAGTGGGCCGCAACGCGCGGCAGATCGGGTCACGCGGAGCCGATGATCGCGTCCACCTCGATCTCGATCTTCATGCGGGGATCGGCAAGGCCGGCCTCGATCATGGTGGCGGCGGGGCGGATCTCGCCGAAGGCGGCACGCAGCGCGGGCCACGTGGCGGGGAAGTCCGCGGCGTGCGGCAGGATGTAGCGGACCCTGACCACGTCCTGCATCGATGCACCCGCCTCGCGGAGCGCTGCCTCGATGTTCCGGAGGCACTGCGCCGTCTGGACGGCAACATCGTTGCTGATGGTCATGGTCGAGTAGTCGAAGCCGGTCGTTCCCGACACGAAGACCTGGTTGCCCACCACGACCGCACGGGAGTAGCCGATGTCGCGTTCGAAGCTCGAGCCCGACGAGATGAGGCGGCGTGGCATGGGGGTGAAGATAGCCCGATCGATCTCACGGAGTGCGCGCGACGCGGAACCCCGTGCCGCCGCCGGAGTCGATGGTCTGGATCTCGTATCGACGCGACGCGCGGCAGAAGCCGTCCTCGAAGTCGAAGAAGCTGCCGCGCGCGATGCGGGAAGTCCCGGTGTCTGGACCGGTGGGATCGGTCTTGGCGCTTCGCGTGTAGTCGCCGTACCAGTCGCTCACCCACTCCCACGCGTTGCCGATCATGTCGTGGAACCCGAGGGCGTTCGCGGCCTTGGTGCCCACGGGGTGCTTGCGTCCCCCGGAGTTCCCGAGGTGCCATGCGATGGCGTCGAGCTCGCCGTAGCGCGGCGCCTGGACGCCGGCGCGGCACGCGAACTCCCATTCGGCCTCGGTGGGAAGCCGAAGGCCCGCGACACGGCAGAACTCGGCGGTCTTGGACCAGCCGGCCGTCACGGGAAGGCCGGTGCGCGTGTCGGGAGGACCGGCCTGCCCGGACTCTGCCGGAGTCGTGGTGAAGACGATGGTTCCGTCGGGTCCTGCCTCCGCGGTCTGCTGGGTCGGAACGGGGTTGCCCTTCGAATCGACGAGTTCGTAGCCGCCGCTCACGATGACCGTCCGGCCGCCACCCGCATCGACCTGCGCACCCTGCACGCCGGGCTTGACTCCCTCCGCGCCGGTCCGTGCGTCGCGCCCGAGCACCTTCGACCACTGCTCCTTGGTCACCTCGTAGCGACCGAGGTAGTAGGGCTGGCTGATGGTCACCGGATGGGCGGGGACTTCGTTCGCGAGCGCCTCGGCGTCACCCGAGCTCTTGCCCATCATGAATTGCCCCGCGGGAACGAGCAGCATCTCGATGCCGCTGGCCTTGTCACGCACACGCCAGGGCAGGCCGGTGACGGTGATCGCCTCGCGAAGCGCCGCATCCGTCACGACCTTGGGATCGACATCCTTCTCGAGGACGTCGCACCAGTCGAGGGTTGCCGGTGGGCGGACGGCAGCGGGCTTCGGCGCCGGTGCAGGCGAGGCGGCACTGGTGGTGCTTGCCGGCGCAGGGGCTGCGGGCACCGCTGGTCGCGATGGCACCGCAGTGGCCGGAGCCGTCTTGCGCATGGGATCGGATGCGCCCGGAACCGGTTCCGAGAGGCTCGTCGTCGGCGGGCTGCCCTTCATGAACTTGGCGTACCAGACGCGGTCGAGGTCGTCGATTCGTGCACGGAGGCGGTCGCGCAGCACCGTGCGGTCGTTCGACTGCTCGTCACCCATGATGACCATGCCGTCGCGTTCGAGGGGCACCACTTCCTCGAGCATGCGGAGCCCGACCCGGTACACCGCGATGGCGGCAGCGTCCTCCATCGACTCAGCCTGCTTCAGCGTGCCTCGCAGCTCGTAGACCGCCATGAACTGCGCGTCCGCGGCCATCGCCAGTTCCTTGACCTCCTTCTCGCGGTGCGCCTGCGACGCGATGAGCGAGTTCTCGAACTGCGGCGGCACGAGCACCCGATCGACCACATGCACCACGCTCGACCCGACGGGGATGTCACCCGCAATGATCCGGGCCTTGAAGGGCTCCTCGAGCGAACGATCGCGCATCGAGCGCATCCGATAGACGTAGACCGCGCCGCTCGCCAGCACGTCGAGGACGAATCGGTCGTTGTTCTCGGAAATCATCACGGGAGCGCGATCGCCGGCGTTGAGGTCGAAGCTCCAGGGCTGGAGCTTCGGAAGCGCGTGCCAATCGAGCACGGCACGGAGCGCTTCGCGGTTCTTCGGATCGAGCAGCGTGGCGCGTTCGGCGTCGGAAAGCCGCGCGAAGGCCTCGTTCGTCGGGACGAAGATCGTCCAGCTGCGGTCGGGTGCGGGCTGGGCCCAGTCCTGGTCGCCACCGCTTGCCTCGACGGCCGCGACGAAGGTCGAGTAGCGACCGTCCGGGACGGCGCGCAGCGCATCGAGCAGGCTCGCGGACGCGGCCTCCTTCATCGACATGCCCATGGATTGCTCAGTGACCTTCGGCTTCGGAAGCACCACGCGGTCGATCGAATGGATCACACCGTTGCCGCAGAGGATGTCGGGCCGCACGACCTCTGCGGTGCCGAAGCGGAATCCCCGACGGTCCGCGGCGATCGACTCACGATCACCGGCGGCGGTCCGCGCCATCTGCGGATCCTCGATGTTGCCGACCTCCATCGAGAGGAGCCGACCGGGCACCACGTGATGGGCGAGGATGGTGCGCAGCTTCTCCTTGTTCTCGGGAAGGAGCAGCGCATCCAGAGTTCCTGCCGGGAGCGCAGCGAAGGCTTCGTCCGTGGGAGCGAAGACCGTGAAGGGGCCCTCTGAACGCAGCAGGTCGGTCAGTCCGGCCGCCTGCACGGCGGCGACGAGCGTCTGGAACTTGGCGGCTGCCGCGGTGTCGACGATGTTTGGCTTGCCGCGGCCGTCGAAGAATGAACGCCCGCGCACCGGGGCTTCACCGGGTGACTGGGCGCGTGCACCGGCCGCGAAGCCTGATACGAGGCACGCGGCTGCGAGTCCCGCGGTCAACACGCGAAGCGGGAAGGAGGGACGACGCTGAAGCGATCCTGACATGATGATGGTGATCCTGTGTTCGAGCGATCCGCCGTCGCCCATCGTGCATGCCTGGTCCGGCGTGCGGAACGCCGATCCTGCCAACGACTCCGCCGCTGCCACGAGGCAAGCGCCGTACTCACGGGGCGAAGCCCCGCACGTGCGCATGACGAGCGCATCGCACGCAAGTTCTTCGGACGACCTGAGCCCGCGCCGCGCGATCCACGCGAGCGGATGCCACCAGAGCCACGCCACGACCGCCCAGTCGAGCCAGCGCACGAGGTGGTCACGACGACGGATGTGTGCGAGCTCGTGCATCAGGATCAGGCGGAGATTCGGGGCGTCGGCGAGCAGGGTTGTAGGGATCACGATCACGGGGCCGCTGAAGCCGCTCCAGACGAATGGAACGGCATCGGCGCGGGTCGTGAGCACGCCGAACCTGCGCCGCAGGCCGAGTTCGTCGGCCACGGAGCGGGAGATGCAGAGCAGCTCCGGTGTCGCAGGCAGGCAGTGCGCGAGCACGCCCCGGCGGAAGCGAGCGATCCGGGAGAGGGACATCGCGACGATGAGGACCGTGCCAACGAGCCAGAGCGCGCCCGCGAGCACCCAGGGATCGATCGGGGAATCCGAGGCGGGGCGCGCCTGGACGACCTCGGCGGCAGGGCGTTGGGGCACGGGTGACGGTGCTGCGTCCGGTTTCCCGTCCACGCCGTGCTGGGTGGCTTCCTTCGGGGGCTCCGCGCCGGCGTGCGGTCGCGGCGATGATCGATCCGGTTGATCGGGCCCGGTGGTGAACTCGACTCGCGGCGAAGGCGCACACACCGAGGCGTCCCGTGGCTCCGTCGGCACCATCCGTGCGTCGGGTTCGTGCATTCCGTCGGCAGGGGAAGCCGCCGGCCGAGGCAACGGCAGGCTGATGGAGAGCCAGGGCAACGCCGCGATCGGTGGCATGGCGAGCCGGACCATGACGAGCACCCACGCAAGGTGCGCGAGCGACGGGTATCGCCGGGAACGGCCGATCGACCACGCGAGCAGTGCCAGTGGAGCGGCGAGGAGCGTGTTCCCCAGCGCATACTCGGCGAACAGCCCGCTCACGAAGCTCTCCCGTCGAGGATCTCACGAAGGCGTCGGAGTTCGGCGCGGCTCAGGCGCTTCTGGCCGATGAGGTGCGACAGCAGCGGTGCGATCGAGCCGCCCGTCAGGCGGTCGACGAGCGATTCGAGTTGCGAACCTGCGTACTGCTCCCGGGAGATGCACGCCGAGAACGCATTCGAAGCCCCGACCTTCTCGCGCTCCACGAGTTCCTTGTCCTCGAGGCGCTGAAGCAGTCGCTGCACGGTGCCGTGCTGCGAACGATCGGACTCGCCGTAGAGCTTGTCCTGGATCTGCCTCGCCGTCAGGCTGCCGTGGTCCCACAGCAGCTCCATGACGGACAGTTC
>JBEGNG010000090.1:0-6589 GCA_041182645.1 Planctomycetota bacterium | reverse complement strand
TTCCGCCAGGCCCAGAAGCTGGGCATGGGCGGGCTCGTGAACGTGGGCAAGGGTTCCGCCGCCAAGCCGTGCATCAGCGTGCTCGAGCATGCGCCCCGTCGCCTCTCCGGCCGCGCCCGCGGCAAGCACCTGGTGCTCGTCGGCAAGACGCTGACCTACGACACCGGCGGCTACAGCCTGAAGGTCAACAACGGCATGAAGGGCATGAAGTACGACAAGATGGGCGGTGCCGCCGTGCTCGGCGCCATGCAGGCCATCGCCGCGCTCGACCTTCCCGTGCGCGTGACTGCGGTGCTCGGTGCCGCCGAGAACATGGTCAACGGCGAGTCGTACCGGCCCGACGACATCATCACGATGCACAACGGCGTCACGGTCGAGGTCACCAACACCGATGCGGAGGGCCGGCTGGTGCTGGCCGACGCCATGAGCTGGGCGTGCCGCACGCTCAAGCCCACGCACCTGGTCGACCTCGCGACCCTGACCGGCGGCGTCGTCACCGCGCTCGGCCACTTCAGTGCCGGCCTCTTCTGCAATGACCCGTCGCTGCGCACCGGGCTCGAGCAGAGCGCGGCCGCGACCGGCGAGAAGGTCTGGGCACTCCCCCTCTGGCCCGAGCACCGCGACTACATGCGCGGGCAGCACGCCGACCTCATCAACAGCAACCCCTCGCGCATGGCGCATCCCATCCAGGGCGCGGCGTTCCTCTCGTTCTTCGTGGACGACGCGCTGCCGTGGGCCCACCTGGACATCGCCGGCGTCGCCAACAGCGAGTCGGCGACCGATCTCTGCGCGGCGGGGCCCACCGGCTGGGGCGTGCGTCTGCTGGTGGATTGGGTGCGCAGCCAGGCGTGAGGTCGTCGGCCGAGCGTGCCGCGGCGCCGGATCCGGATGGCACGCCGGCGCTCCATGGGGCCATGGCTCGGCCCCGCGCCGCCGTCAGGCGTCGGGCTTCAGGTGGCTCATCAATTCCTGAACCTGCGTTGCGAGCGCGGCCGTGCCGCAGTAGATGGTGAGCTCGCCCGGCGGCAGCACCTCCATCACGAGCGACGTGCCCGTGGTGGCGATGCCGATGCCGTGGACCGGCTCGCTGCCGGAGTCGAGCACGCACTGCACGAGGGCGCGCAGCACATGGTGGTCGCCCTGCTCGAAGACGATCGGGTCGCGGCGGTTGAGCTCGACGCTCGCACTGCCGTCGATCGCTGCCCACTGCTCGTGCTTCGCCATGGGTTCGCTCACGGCGTCGAAGACCTGCTTCCACTTGCCCACCGGGAAGACCAGCACTTCCTGCAGGTGCAGCTTGTGCGCGATCGCCTCGACGAGCTCCGCCATGCGGGCGCGCGACATGCGCTTGATGTCCGCGGGGAGCGATCCGGCACGGGGATGGTCCTTCGCCGCGATGTCGATGACCGGCGCACCTTCCTCGAGCGCGACATGGAAGGCATCGGCGCCATCCCCCGCCTCGATGACGCCTCGGGGTGCGAGTTGCTTCCACGCCAGGTCGAATTCGACGAAGTCCACGCGGTGGTTCCCTTCTGGGCCCGCGCAGTCTAGCGGTCGCTGCAGCCCCGTCGGTGCGGGACTACATTCCGCCGCGTGAAGACGATCCTGTTCGTGTGCACCGGCAACACCTGCCGCTCGCCGATGGCCGAGGCCATCGCGCGGGACGCCGCGACCAAGGGGCGCCTGCCGGGTGGGTCGGCACTGTTCGTCGGCAGCGCCGGCGTCGGGGCCTGGGATGGCCAGCCCCCGAGCCCGGAGGCCGTCCGGGCGCTGCGCTCGCTCGGCATCGACCACGCCGGCCGCAGCAAGCCGCTGAGCCGCGAGATGATCGAGAAGGCCGACCTCATCCTCTGCATGACCCGTGGCCATGTGGAGGCCGCGCGCAGGCTGGTCGCCGATCGGCCGGGGCTGAAGGACAGGATCCAGCTGCTCGATCCCGCCGGTGACGTGGCAGACCCGATCGGGCAGGGCCAGGATGCCTACGACGACCTCGTCCGCCACTTCGCCGAGTTGATCCCCAGCCGGATCTCTGCCATGCTCCCGCCATGAGGATCTCGCTCGGCTCCGACCACCGCGGCGTCACGCTCGTCCAGTCCTTCGTCGCGCAGTTGCGGGGCGCGGGCCACGACCCCGTCGTGCTCGGCGAGTGCAGCGGTGCCTCCTGCGACTACCCCGACATCGCCTGGCTCGTCGCCAACTCGGTGGCGCGGGGCGAATCCGACCGGGGCATTCTCGTCTGCGGCACGGGCATCGGCATGTGCATCGCCGCCAACAAGATCGATGGCATCCGAGCCGCCCTGGCCAGCGATGAACTCGCAGCGCAGCTCTCGCGCAGCCACAACGATGCCAACGTGCTCTGCCTCTCGGCTGACCTGATCGGCCCCATCCTGGCCAAGCGCATCCTCGATGTGTGGATGTCGACGACCTTCGAGGGTGGCCGGCACGAGCGACGCCTGGCCAAGATCACGCGGATCGAGCACGGCGAGGCCCCAACGCCCTGAGCCTCCGGCCCGGCGGACCCGCCCACCGTGCGGCGGCCCGTGCGTCAGGCCTGAGCCGGTACCGGTTCCTCGACCACCGGCTTGATCCACGCGCCTGCGGCGTCGTGACGCGCATCGCAGACCCCGCACTGGGTGGCTGCCTGGTCGGCCACGACGGCAGACAAGGCAGCCGCTCCGCATTCGGGGCAGAGTCCCTTGCCGAGGCGGGCGCGGTTCCACCGCCGCTCGATCGTCCGCAGCACGAAGCCCAGCACGTTGAAGAACAGCAGCCCGAAGATCGAGAGGAAGAGGAGGGCCAGCGTCGCGGGCGGGAAGATGAAGACGAAGAGGAAGGCGATCCCGAATGCCGCCAGGTACAGCGCGAACACGGCGTAGCCGTAGGCACGGTTGAACCGGCGCAGGAGCCTCAGCAGCATGGGTTGAGTCTAGGCGCGCTGCACCCCGCAACCGCATGGACACCACAGGTCGCCCCGACTGGCCATCGTTACACTACCGCTGGCCGGGCTCCTCCCGGCGTTATCGATCCACCGATCCAGCGAGGAAGACCATGAAGATCGTCTGCGACCGCGCCGCCCTGCTCGATGCCCTGGCCATGGCCGCCAGCGTCGTGCCGAACCGCAGCCCCGCGCCCGTCATGCTCTGCCTGAAGCTGACCGCCGCCGACGGCGTGCTCTCGATCCAGGCGACCGACGGCGAACTGGGGCTGACCGTCCATGTGTCGAGCGTGCAGGTCGACGAACCCGGCGAGGCGCTCCTGCCGGCCGACAAGCTGACCCAGATCACCCGCGCCTGCGACGACAGCACGCTCTCGATCTCGACCGAGCGCAACATCACCACGATCAAGGGCCAGCACGCGACGTTCCGGGTGTTCGGCTACGAGCCCCGCGAGTTCCCAGGCGTCCGCGATGCCAAGGATGCAGGCACCGAGTTCGAAGTCGCCGCCGGCACGCTGCGCCGCCTCATCCACCGCACCGCCTTCGCCACGAGCGTCGACAATTCGCGGTACGCGATCGCGGGCACGCTGCTCGAGCGCAAGGGACGCAAGCTGCGCATGGTCGCGACCGACGGTCGCCGGCTTGCGGTCGCCCGCGGCGACTGCAGTGCCCCGGCCGACGGCGACTCGACCTGCATCGTGCCGGCCAAGAGCCTGTCGGTGCTCAACCGCCTGCTCGACGATCCCGATGCCTCGGTCACGGTGAGCCGCGACCGCAACCGGTTGTCGATCCAGGTCGGCGAGGCCGCCACGCTCGTCTCGAGCCTCGTCGAGGGGACCTTCCCCCCGTTCGAGGACGTGATCCCCAAGGACCACGACAAGCGCGCCACCTTCGACACCGGCGAGTTCGCCGCCGCCATCCGCCGCGCTGCGCTGCTCACGAGCGAGGAAAGCAAGGGCGTGCGGCTCGCATTCGGGCCCGGCATGCTCCGGCTCTCGAGCCGCGTGCCCGAGATGGGCGAGGCCGACATCGAACTGCCGATCACCAAGTACGAGGGCGACCCGATCGAGATCGGCTTCAACCCCGTGTTCATCACGGACGTGCTGAAGATCGCCGACGTGCCGGAAGTCATCGTCGAACTCAAGAGCCCGAACAAGCCGGGCGTGGTCCGTCTGGGCCAGGACTTCGTCTACGTCGTGATGCCGGTCAACGTGGGCTGATCATCCTCGGTGCGCCGCCCGCTGCGCACCGAGGTGGCATGACGGACCATTCCATGAACGACAGCGGGGTGCGCCATTGGGCGCACCCCGCGTTGCTTGCACGACATGTCGGTCGGGCGCCGTGCGCGTTCCGCGCAGGGCACCGGGTCGCCCGAGATCACTTGCGGGCGTACTTCACGCTGCAGCCGTAGGGCTTGGTGGTCGCGGGTTCCACGGCCTTGCCCTCCTTGAGCGCCTTCACGGCGTCGACGACGTAGTTCTTCGAGCCCTTGTCGTCGATGGCCCCGTCGTACGCGAGCTTCCCGTCCTTGCCGATCACGAAGCAGTGCGGGGTGGTCTTCGCACCGTACGCGTGGCCGACCTTGCCGTCGCCGTCGATCAGGGCCGGGGCCTCGATCTTGTTCTTGGCCAGGTAGTCCGCGCTCGACTTCGGGTCGTTCGCGGTCGCCGCCGTGCTGTTGATGAAGAGGAAGACGACATCCGCGTCCATCTCCTTGCACGACTTCATCATCGAGCCGACCTTGCCCTCTTCGCAGACTTCACGGCAGACCGGGCAGCCGGGGTTCATCCACTCGAGCACCACGACCTTGCCCTTGTAGTCGGCCAGCTTGTACTCCTTGCCGTCGGCACCCTTGAGGGTGAAGTCCGGAGCGGCCTCGCCGATCTTCGCAGCGGCCTTCTGGCCTTCGGCGGCGAACGCGGTCGGGGCGGTGATGGGAGCCAGCGCGAGCGCTGCACCGAACGAGAGCGAGGCGATGAGGGCGATCTTCTTCATGGTTGGTCCTTCTGGATGGGTCCTGGATCGATGAACGGTTCGAGCGGGACTCTAGCCACGCCCGACGCCCCGGTGGTGACCGGGCGGATCACTTTGCCGCGGATGGCGGCGCCGGGACAGCGACGTCGAAGGCCCGCGTGCCGTCACCGGCCGAGACGACCACCATGCCACGCACCACGGGCCGTCGATCGGGGGCGTCACCGGGCCTGATCTCGACCGGAATCTCGATTCGCCCACCGGGCATCGGCAGCATGCGCTCGCTCGGGAAGCGCACCCCGGGGCATGCATCGGGGAACCAGCGGGCCGTGCCCCCGAGCGCCGAGGCATCCACGACGAGGACCCCCTGTTCCCCATCCTCCCGAAGGCTGGCCACGAGGTTGGCCGGAAGGGCTTCCGGGTAGCCGACCGGCATGGGGCCAGGCTGCTCGTTGAGATCTGCGGCGAACTCCTGCCGCTCCACCACGCAATGCTCCTTGCAGGTCATCCACTGGGCGCGGGCGATGACCTTGACCGGACCACCGCTCCAACCCGCGGGGGCCTGCACGGGGATCAGCAGACGCAGCGATCGCTCGAACGCCAGGATGTCCTCGTCCTCGGGCAGGTGGTTGGGCACGGGGAAGAGCGGCGCGCCTGCCGACCATCCCTCGGGCAGCGTCAGGTCCAGCCGCGGCGGCTGCCCGCTGTCGCCCGGGTTGCGCCAGTACAGGTGCCAACCCGGCTCGATCACGAAGCCCACGTCGATGAACCGCCGCCCGTCCGGCGTGCGCAACAGGACCGGCGAGCAGGATGCCCTGACATGGGGCGCGGCCTGCTGCAACGCGCCTGCCGGTGACCGCTGCGCCGGCGGGATCGGGCCCTGCAACGAGGTCTCGGCACATCGCACGGACGCCGGTACCGAGGCAGCAACGGCGCACGCGACGCTCGTCAGGATCGACACGTTCATGGTCCATACACTAGCCGCATGGCCCTGAGAAACCTCGCCGCGTGCATCGCCCTCGCCCTTCCGCTCGTGGCCTGCGAACGCAGCACGAGCGACAAGGACCTCACCTTGGTCCGCGCCGACGAGGTGCTGGCACTCGGGACGCGGGACAAGGGCCTGCTCGGCAGGTCCAAGCGCGTCGTGATCATCGACCCGCGCCCGACCGCGCTCTACGAGGCGGGCCACATCAAGGGTGCCCGTTCGATGCCCATGCCGACCATGAACGACGTTGCCGTGCCGGAGCTGGGCGACTTCAAGTCGGTCGCGATCCTCGTCTACGGCACCAACGCCAACGACGTGCTCGGGCCTGCCGCCAGCAAGCGGCTCATCGAACTGGGCTACGACAGCGTCTACACCCTGCGCGGCGGGCTCGAAGGATGGACGAAGGCCAGCATGCCCGTCGTCACGGGCAAGGACCCGGGCTGAGTCCGCACGCGATCGGTGCCTGACCTCGCCGCGGCCGTCGCTCCCTGTGGGGCGCCGGCATGCCTCGTTCGCGTGAGCAGTGTTGCTCGTGCGGCCGTCGCTCCCTGTGGGGCGTCGGCATGCCTCGTTCGCGCGAGCCCGCTTCCTTCGCGGCCGTCGCTCCCTTTGGGGCGCCGGCATGCCTCGTTCGCTCAGACAGTCCTCGCCTGCTCAGAAACTGGCGCGTCTGTCACCCCGTGGGCACTGTGCACTGC
>JBEGNG010000089.1:0-6908 GCA_041182645.1 Planctomycetota bacterium | reverse complement strand
GAGACGCCGCCGTCGATCTCGATCGGGCCCTTCCAGCCGGCCGAGCGAAGCAAGCGGGCCTTGGCGAGCACCTCGGGCATGAACGCCTGACCGCTGTACCCCGGCTGGACGCTCATGATCAGGATGAAGTCGGCGGCTTCGAGCACGCCCGAGTCCAGGGCGTGCTCGACGGGCGTCCGGGGATTGAAGGCGATCCCCGCCTGCATGCCGAGGGCGCGGATCCGTTCGGAGCATGCACGCGGATCGTCCTGTGCCTCGATGTGGACGGTGCACCAGTCGGCGCCTGCCGCAGCGAACGGCTCGATGAAGGCAAGCGGGCGCTGGACCATCAGGTGCACGTCGATCGGTGCCCGCGGTGCGGCCCGTCGTGCCGCGGCGCAGACCGCCGGACCCATCGACAGGTTCGGCACGAAGTGGCCGTCCATCACGTCCACGTGCACGAAACCGGCGCCGGCGGCGAGGGCCGCCGCGATCTCGTTGCCGAGGTCGGCGAAGTCCGCGCTGAGGATCGAGGCTCCGACGGCGATCCCCTGCGGGAACGCCAGTCGGGGCTGGTTCACTGGCCGACCTTGGCCGAAGCGCCCTTGGCCTGGGACTGCTTGTACGAGTCCAAGTCGGTCTTCAGGTACGGCTTCTGCTCGGGCGACGCCTGGCGCCAGGCCTTGCCCTGCAGGTCGACCGCGGTGTCGAACTTGCCCGACGCGGCGGCGACGCGCGCTGCCGCCACGAGCACGTCGGTCTTGGTGCCGCCGGCCGTCATGGCACCGTCGATCATCGCCTGCGCCGTCTCGAGGTCATGCGTGTCCAGGCGCGGATCCTGCGCGATGAAGACCGCGAACTCGGCGAGACCGACCGGCGACAGGCCAAGCTTGACCATCACCTCGGAGGCCCAGGCCTTGGCCCCGGCCTCGTCCTTCTGCTGGTCGGCGAGCATCTCGTACTTGGCTTCCATGGCATCGATGAAGATGTCGGGCTTCAGCGCGATGCAGTCGTCGAAGTGCTTGGACGCCTCGCGCCAGTTCTTCTTCTTGGCTGCGTTGCGGCCGGCCTCCATGTACTGCTCGCCCTTGGGCGACAGTTCAGGATCGAAGCGGCCGGAGAGGCACTTGCGGATCGCCGATTCGAAGCCGTCGTCCATGGGGTGGCCGATCCAGGCGATCTTGCCGTTCGTGCAGACGAACGCGGTCGGGATGCCCTTCTGGCCCGACGCCTCCATCCAGTCGCGGCCGACGCCGTCGCCGGCCCAACCCACGTTGTAGGTCATGCGCGAACCCATCTTGTCGACGAAGGGCTTCACCTTGGACTTGTCCTCGGTCGAGTCGGTGCTCACGCCGAGCACGCGGAGGCCACGCCAGGCGTTCGCCGAGGCGACCTCGTTGATGTGCGGGATCGCCTTCTTGCAGGGGCCGCACCAGGTTGCCCAGAACTCGACGACCGTCACCTTCGCGTCGGTGAGGTTGTCCTTCGAACCCTGCACCATCTCGACGTTGTCGAGGCTGGGCATCGCCGACCCGACCTTGAGCTTCTCGGGCTCCTGGGCGGCGGCGAGGGTGGCGACGCAGGTGATCGCGGCAAGGGTGTGGTGCAGCATGGTGGCGGGTCCTTTGGGACGAGTATAGACCGGGTGCGGGCGGGATCAGGCATCCTGGAGCGCTGCGAGGCAGGCGAACGTCTTGCCCTCGAGCATCTCGAGGCTCGCGCCGCCACCGGTCGAGATGTGGGTGAGCGCCCCGGCGAGCCCGGCCTGCTCGACGGCACTTGCCGTGTCGCCGCCACCGGCGACGGACGTGCACCCACGCTCCGTGGCCTGTGCGACGGCCCGTGCGAGCCCAACGGTGCCGGCATCGAACGGAGCCGTCTCGAAGGCGCCCATCGGTCCATTCCAGACGATGGTGTTCGCACCCAGGACGGCCGCCGAGTACGCGGCGAGCGTCGACGGCCCGATGTCGAGGCCCATGACGCCGTCGGGGATGGCACCGGCCACGATGCTGGTCGTCGTGCCGGGCTTGAGCTCGGCACCGCAGACATGGTCGGTGGGCAGCATGAGTGCCGTGCCCCGCTGCTTCGCCAGTGCCAGGATGGAGCGCGCCTGGTCCACCATGTCCGGCTGCACGAGGCTGCGTCCGACGCCAAGCCCCTGGGCAAGCATGAAGGTGTACGCCATGGCACCGCCGACGAGGATCGTGTCGACACGGCCGCAGAGGTTCGTGAGTGCGGCGATCTTGTCGCTCACCTTCGCGCCACCGATGATCGCCACGAAGGGCCGGCGCGGAGCCTCGAGGACGCCCTGCAGATAGGTGAGTTCGCGCTCGAGCAGGAGGCCCGCCACGCAGGGCTTGGGCGCCATGGCGCGGGGCAAGGCATCCATGCTCGCGTCGCTGCGGTGCGAGCAGCCGAAGGCGTCGTTGACGTACGCATCGGCGTACCCCGCGAGCTTGGCCGCGAAGGCCGGATCGCCCTTCTTCTCGCCCTTCTCGAACCGCAGGTTCTCCAGCAGCAGCACCTGACGCGGCTTCAGCGCCGCGGCCGCCGCGGCCGACTCGGGCGACGTGGGCAGGTCGCCGGCCATCTGCACCGTGCCGTCCATGTGGCCCGCCAGCAGCCGGTCGAGCAGGTCGCGCACGGGGCGCGCGCTCTCCGAAGCCTGGAACCCCGTGCCGTCCGGCCGACCGAGGTGGCTGGCCACCACCACCGAACCCCCGCGATCGAGCACGCTCAGGAGGGTGGGGATCGTGAGGCGGACCCGACGGTCGTCGGTGATGCGGCCGTCGTCGTCCATGGGCACGTTGAAGTCGGCGCGGATGAACACGCGCTTGCCGGTCACGTCGAGGTCGCGGATGGTCTTCTTGGGCATGGGATGGCTCCGGTCGCCGGAAGGTACCGTCCCTGCATGGCCGACGGCCGCGTGATCGTGGTGATGGGTCCGACCGCCAGCGGCAAGAGCGCGCTCGCGATGGCGATGGCACGCTCGATGCCCGGCCGAGCGGCGATCGTGAGTGCGGACAGCATGCAGGTCTACCGCGGCATGGACATCGGCACGGCCAAGCCGACCCACGAGGAACGCTCGGAGATCCCCCACCACGGCATCGACCTGGTGCCCGCCACGCACGACGGGTTCACCGTCGAGGACTGGCTGGGGCACGCGCAGGCCGCGATCGCGTCGATCCACTCCCGCGGTGGCGTGGCGATCGTCGTGGGCGGGACCAACCTGTACGCGAAGGCCCTGCTCGAGGGCCTGTTCGACGGCCCGCCGGCGGACCCGGCACTGCGCCAGGAACTCGCAGCGTGGGACCTCGAGGCGCTCCGGGCCGAGGTGCTGCGCATCGATCCGACGGCAGCCGAACGCATCCACCGCAACGATCGTCGCCGCACGATCCGCGCCATCGAGGTGTTCCGCGCGACGGGCACGCCCATCAGCACGCTGCAGGCGCAGTGGCGCGACCGCCCGGCAGGCTTGCCGAGCGGTTGGTCATTGATCGGGATCTCCATGGGCGTCGAGGCCAACAACCGACGCATCAACGCGCGCGTGCGCACCATGCGTGCGATGGGCCTGGTCGAGGAAGTCCGGGCGCTGCAGGCCGCCGGCGGATTCGGTGTCCAGGCAGCCGCAGCCGTCGGGTACCACGAACTGCTCGCGCACCTGCGCGGCGCGTGCAGCGAGGACGACGCCTTCGAAGCGATCAAGATCGCCACGCGCCAGTTGGCGAAGCAGCAGCGGACATGGCTCAAACGCTTCGCGGACACGCCGGGATCGACGTGGATCGATGCTGGCGAAGGCCTCGACGAGGCGCGGGCCGGGGAGCTGGCAAAAAATTTCTGCGGATGAATCGCTGGAGGAATCCGGCGGAAAACGCCGACGCCCCCTGCAGTCCCGTCACCGGATGGCCCGTGGGTCGTTGACACCGCCTTCCCTTCCTCCGTATCACTCCGCCCCCGACGATGGCCAAGGCACGCACCACCTCATCCAAGCGATCCGGCTCCCGACGCCGGGAGTTCGAGCCCACGCCGACCCCCAAGGGCGCGTACCAGCTGGTGATCGTCGAGAGCCCCGCGAAGGCCAAGACCATCGAGAAGTACCTCGGCCCCGGGTTCGTGGTGAAGGCGAGCATCGGCCACATCCGCGACCTGCCGAGCAAGTCCCCCAAGGGAGAGAAGCAGCCGGTGCCCGGCGTCGACCTCGACCACGACTTCGCTCCCACCTACGTGGTCGACGAGGACAAGACCAAGACCGTGTCCGAGCTTCGACGGCTCGCCAAGAGCGCGAATGAAGTCTGGTTCGCGACCGACCTTGACCGCGAGGGTGAGGCGATCGCCTGGCACCTGACGCAGGTGCTCGGCGTCGAGCCCGCGCAGGCCAAGCGCGTGACCTTCGATGCCATCACCAAGAGCGAGGTGCAGCGCGCGTTCCAGTCGCCCCGGGCGATCAACATGCCCCGCGTCGACGCGCAGCAGGCACGGCGCATCGTCGACCGCATCGTGGGCTACCAGGTCTCGCCGATCCTCTGGAAGAAGGTGGCCGGTGGGTTGAGTGCCGGCCGCGTGCAGAGCGTGGCCACGCGGATCGTGGTCGAGCGCGAACAGGAGATCAGGGCCTTCACGCCCAGCGAATCCTGGGAGCTCAGCGCGTGCATGACCTTCCAGGTCGACGCCGCCGTCGGCCTGCATGGCGAGTGGTCGACGTTCCTCGCGCGCCGTGACGAGCGTGGCCGCCCGCCGCTGGTGCGTGAGCGCATGGCCTGGCTGGCCGAGCACACCGCCCTGTCCTGCGAGCTCGTCGAGGTCGCGGGACAGCCCTTGCGCATCGAGGCCGCGAACACGAGCGCCGCGGACCTGGCACCGTCGGCCCAGTCCGCCGCCGAGGCTGCTGGGCTGATCGACCTGCGCATCGAGCGCGCGACCGACGCCGGCGCCAAGGGCCGATCGCAGCGGCTCGTCCGCATCGTCGGCCGGCCCGATCCCGCCGCGCGCTACCGCGTGGAGTCGATCGACGTCACCCGCACGAAGTCGCGGCCGTATCCCCCCTTCATCACGAGCACCCTGCAGCAGGCGGCGAGCAGCCGGCTGGGCATGTCGACCGACCGCACCATGCGCATCGCCCAGCAGCTCTACGAAGGCATCGACCTGCCCGGCGAGGGTCGCGTGGGCCTGATCACGTACATGCGCACCGACTCGACCAACCTCTCCCGCGAGGCGATCGAGATGGCACGGCGTTACCTCAAGGACCGGCACGGGGACCGCTACGTGCCCGAGAAGCCCCGCTTCTATGCCAGCAGCAACGAGGGCGCTCAGGAAGCGCACGAGGCGATCCGCCCGACCGATGCCTTCCGTGAGCCGGACCGCATCGCATCCGCGCTGACCGACGAGCAGCTCAAGCTCTACCGGCTCATCTGGTCGTGCTTCGTCTCGTGCCAGTCGACCGATGCGGAGTGGGATTCGACCGCCGTTCGCATGCGCCGCTCGGACCGCGACACCGGCGCGGTCTTCAAGGCCAACGGCCGCGTGCTCCGGTTCGACGGCTTCTACCGCATCAACGGGCTGCCCAAGGATGACGGTGACCAGGTGCTCCCGGCCTTCGAGAAGGGTGCGCTGCTCGCACCGTTCGACATCGAGCCGCGGCAGCGCTTCCAGGCGCCGCCTCCGCGGTACACCGAGGCGACGCTCGTGAAGAAGCTCGAGGAAGAGGGCATCGGCCGCCCGTCGACCTACGCGAGCACGATCAACACGATCGAGTCGCGCGAGTACGTCGAGCAGGTCGATCGCCGCTTCCATGCCACGGCGCTCGGCGAGGCCGTCACCGAGTTCCTGAAGGCAGGCTTCAAGGACCAGTTCATCGAGCTCGGCTACACCCGCGGCATCGAGCGCGAGCTCGACGAGGTCGCCCAGGGCAAGGAGCATTGGACGGACCTGCTGCACCGCTTCCACGATGCGCTCAAGCCGCTCCTGGGCACGGCCGCATCGGCCGACCACGTGAAGGCGGCGTCCCGGCCCTCGCCCTACGCCTGCCCGGAGTGCGGCCGTCGGCTCGAGTACCGGCTCGGGGGGCGCGGCGAGTTCCTCTCGTGCAGCGGCTACAACGAAAAGGTGCCGGATCCTGCGGCCGCGGCAAAGGCTGCGGCTCCGAGGAAGTCGACGTCCAAGGCCAAGCCCAAGCCGCCCAAGCTCGTGCCGGCCTGCTCGTTCGCCTCGCCCTGCAACCGCAAGGGCGAGCCCATCGTGGCCGAGCAGCTTGACCTGCTCTCGCCCGCCGGCGTGCCCATGGTCAAGCGCACCGGCCGGTTCGGTGACTTCCTCGTCGAGGACAAGCCGCGGCCCGTGAAGCCCAAGGGCAAGAAGGCCGCTGAACTTCCGACCGAGCCGCCGCCGTTCATCCTGAACCTCGACCGCAAGGGCGGACTGAAGTTCCCGTCGCCACCGCCGGTCGTGACGGACATCCCCTGCCCCAAGTGCGGTGACGTCATGAACCTGCGCGACGGCAAGCGCGGCCCGTGGCTCGGTTGCCGCGCGTTCCCGAAGTGCCGTGGTCGCGAGGCGTTCGCCAACTCGAGATCGCCCTCGAGGAGCACATGCGCGGGCAGACCAAGCTCTCGCTCACGCGTCGCGACGGCGTGACGCCCGTGCCCGAGGGCACGCCGCTCTCAGCGCTCGCCATGGAAGGCGGCGTCGCCACGCTGCCGGCCTGGACCGGCTGAACGCGCGGATGACACGCTTCGCGGCCGTCGCTCCCTGTGGGGCGCCGGCATGCCTCGTTCGCGTGAGCTGTGTTGCTCGTGCGGCCGTCGCTCCCTTTGGGGCGCCGGCATGCCTCGTTCGCGCGAGACTGCGGTGCTCGTGCGGCCGTCGCTCCCTTTGGGGCGCCGGCATGCCTCGTGCGCGCGAGACTGCTGCCCTTCGCGGCCGTCGCTCCCTGT
>JBEGNG010000088.1:0-6663 GCA_041182645.1 Planctomycetota bacterium | reverse complement strand
GCCAAGCCGACCAAGGCCTGAACCCGGAGCTTCGGCTCAGGAATAGGCCTCGGATCCCCGTCCGATCATGCATGAACCGCTCGTCGCAGGGGGCCCGGCTGCGTACACTTGCCCGTCTCCCTGAGACTCAGTTGCAGGACCACCACACCATGGCCGTGAAGACCCCCATCTACCTCGACAATGCCGCCACCACCCGCTGCGACCCCCGCGTCGTGGAGGCCATGCTCCCCTATTTCAGCGAGAAGTTCGGCAATGCCGGCAGCCGCAACCACCGCTTCGGCTGGGATGCCGAGGACGGCATCGAGACCGCCCGCGAACAGGCCGCCAAGCTCATCGGCGCCGACGCCAAGGAAGTGATCTTCACCAGCGGCGCCACCGAGGGCAACAACCTCGCCGTGAAGGGCGCCGCCGAGATCTACGCCAAGGCTCCCGCCGGACAGCAGGGCCGCGGCCACATCATCACCTGCACCATCGAGCACAAGGCCGTGCTCGACCCGTGCAAGCGCCTGCAGCGCGAAGGCTTCGACGTCACCTTCCTCGAGCCGCCCGCCGATGGCGTGGTCACCGCCGAGATGGTGCGCGCGGCCATGCGGCCCGACACGATCCTCGTGAGCATCATGTGGGCCAACAACGAGATCGGCACCATCAACGAGGTGCCCGAGATCGGCCGGCTCTGCCACGAGAAGGGCGTGATCTTCCACACCGACGGCACGCAGTGGGTCGGCAAGATGCCCACCGACGTCGAGCGTGACTGCATCGACCTGCTCAGCTGGAGCGGCCACAAGATGTACGGCCCCAAGGGCGTCGGCGCGCTCTACGTGCGTCGCCGCAAGCCGCGCGTGCGCCTGGAGGCGCTCATCGACGGCGGCGGCCAGGAGCGCGGCATGCGCAGCGGCACGCAGAACGTCACCGGCATCGTCGGCTTCGGCAAGGCGTGCGAACTCTGCATGGCCGAGATGGAGCATGACCGTGAGCGCCTGCTCAAGCTGCGCCGCCGTCTCGAGGACGGCCTCACCGGCCGCATGGAAGTCGTGCAGGTCAACGGCCACCGCGACCGCCGCCTGCCGCACATCTCGAACATCAGCTTCGGCTTCGTCGAGGGCGAGAGCCTGATGATGGGCATCAAGGAGATCGCCTGCTCCTCGGGCAGCGCGTGCACGAGCGCCAGCCTCGAGCCGAGCTACGTGCTCAAGGGCCTGGGCGTCGGCGACGAACTGGCGCACAGCAGCCTGCGTCTCTCGTTCGGCCGCTGGACCACCGAGGAAGAGGTCGACTTCGCGGTCGAGTCGATCGCCAAGGCCGTCGAACACCTGCGCAAGCTCAGCCCGCTCTACGACCTCTACAAGGAAGGCGTCGACCTGAGCACCATCGAGTGGCAGCACCACTGAGCCGCGCGCCCCGAACACCAGCACCACCAGCAAGGAACCAACCATGGCATACAGCGAAAAGGTCGTCGACCACTACCAGAACCCCCGCAACGTCGGCTCCTTCGGGGCCAGCTCCGACGTCAAGACCCGCACCGACATCGGCGTGGGCATCGTCGGCGCGCCCGAGTGCGGCGACGTGATGCAGCTCCAGCTCAAGGTGACCGCCGACGGCGTCATCGAGGACGCCAAGTTCAAGTGCTTCGGCTGCGGCAGCGCCATCGCCAGCAGCAGCCTGGCCACCGAGTGGGTCAAGGGCCGCACCGTCGACGAGGCCCTTCAGATCAAGAACACGCAGATCGTCGAGGAGCTCGCGCTGCCGCCGGTCAAGATCCACTGCAGCGTGCTGGCCGAGGACTCGATCCGCGCCGCGATCGAGGACTGGAAGAAGAAGAACGGCATCGCCGTCGCCGAAGAAGCCCACGCCCACTGAACCGCGCAGCACCCCGCGCGTACCAACCACGAGGAACCCACCATGCCAGTGCATGTCACCGAAACCGCCGCCCGTGAGATCGACGCCATCATCGACCAGCAGGGGCTCGACCGCGAGAAGATCCGCCTGCGCGTCGGCGTGAAGGGGGGCGGCTGCTCCGGCTTCACCTACCTGCTCGACCTGACCGAGGTGCAGAAGGAGACCGACGAGGAATGGGCCTTCACCTACACGCGCCGCGTGAAGGGTGCGGAAGGCGGCGGCGTCGCCACGGCGGAAGCCCCCGCATTCACCGTGAAGGTGATCTGCGATCCCAAGAGCTACCTGTACCTGAACGGCACGACCATCGACTTCAAGGATGAGCTGATGGGCCGCGGGTTCGTCTTCAACAACCCCAACTCGACCTCGACCTGCGGCTGCGGCAGCAGCTTCAGCGCCTGAGGCCGTTGGACCGCAGCACCGGTTCGAGCGCCTGCGCCCAGATGGCATAGCCATCCGGCGACAGGTGCAGTGCGTCCGGCATGAGCGCGGCGTCGATCGATCCGTCGGGCTTCACGAAGCGCGCGCCGCAGTCGACGATGGTGACCTTGGGGTCGCCGGCGAAGGCCACCGCGAGCGCCTGGTTGATCTGCAGCAAGTCGCCGCGCATGGCGTTGATGCGCTCGCCCCGGGGGAAGACCGCCATGAGCGCGAGCGTCGCGTCCGGCACCTGCGCCCGGATGGTGCGGGCCACGGCCGTGATGCCGGCCAGCGTGCCCTGGGCGTCGTCGTGCTGGTGGCCCAGGTTGTTCGTCCCGATCAGCAGCACCACGACCTTGGGCGCGAGCCGAGCCAGGGGCGCCTGCGACAGCCGCCAGAGCACGTGTTCCGTCCGGTCGCCGCTGACGCCGAGGTTCACCGCACCGATGGGCGCGAACGCCGTCGACCAGGTTGCCTTGCCGGGGTCTTCCCAGCCTTGGGTGATGCTGTCGCCCACGAAGACGATCGCTGCGGGGTCCGCCGTGCGTGCGCGGTCCAGCACCACGTCCTGCCGGGCAAGGATGCCGGCATCCGAACGGGGAACGGGCGTCAGGGAGGGGCCGTCACCGGACATGGCGACGGCGAATCCGAGCATGGCTGCGAGGGCCTTCAGCACGGCTCAGCGGGGCTGGCCGCTGGTGTCCATGATCGGCGTCGGGCTGAGCATGGAGGGGAAGCCCCACAGCCAGAAGCGGTTCCAGTCATCCGCGACGATGCGCAGGTTCTGGTTGGTGCTGATGTCGATGTTGCGCTTGGCGTCGTCCTGCGTCTGCGAGATGCTGTACATCTCGGGGCTCGGATCCTTCAGGATCGCGTAGGCGCTGGTGGCGTACCACTGCGTGGCGCGGCGGTTGAAGTCATCGACCTTCGCCTTGAGCTCGGGGTACTGGTCCAGGTCCTTCTTGTCGCGGCGCTCGTCACGCAGGGTCACCAGCTCCTGGCGAAGCTCGAGCGAGAGTTCCTTCACGCGGCTGTCGCTGGCCCACAGGGTGGTCCAGTCCTTCGGGCAGTCGGCCGGGCCCGAGATGTCGCGGGGCTGCTCGTGCGTGGGCACGGCGCAGGCGGCCAGGGCGAGCGTGGTCAGGCAGACGGTCAGGCAGGTGCTCTTCATGGTCGTGGGTGGCCCTTCGGGCCGAGATCGGACTATACGGGAAAGTCGGTCGTGTCGATGCATCCGAGCCGGGTTCGGAGCGCTCGCGGGCAAGCCCGCCGTACCCCGGAACCACGCGTCAGAGCGCCTTGAGGGCCGTGGCGCAGTCCTCGGCGAGCGCCCGCGCCGATATGGGACTCCCGGTGGCCTTGCGCATCCACAGGTCGGGGGTGAACCGGCCCAGGCTCGTGATGCGGCGGGTCTCCGCCGCCACGGCCTTGCCACGCATGAAGGACCGGATCTGGTGGCTCATGATGTGGCCCAGGGTGTAGTCCGCCAGGTAGAGCGGGTGGGCGATCATGTGCTGGTACGCGGCCAGGATCCGGTAGGGGTCCGGTCCGAAGTCGCGCTCGTAGAAGCGCGACCAGAGCCGCTGGGCGATCGCCAGCACCTCGGCACGCAGCGCGGCGGCGTCGGCGTGCGGGTTCGCGTAGAGCCAGCGCCAGGCATGCAGCTCGAGCAGGCTCGGTCCCGCGATCTGGCACGCGGCGAGCATGGTCTGCACGCTGTCGATCGCGAACTGGCGCCCCTCGCCGCCCTCGGGCTCGATGCCGAGCACCTTCTTCGCCAGGCCCTGGTAAAGGAACGCGAAGGCCTCGGTGCACGCCGTGTTGGGCACGTTGCGCAGGGCCGGCCGCGGCGCGTAGTACGTGCTGCAGAGTTGCTCCAGGTTGTGGCCGAGTTCGTGCATGGCCGTGTCGAAGCCATCCCAGCCCAGGCACTCCTTCAGTCGGTTCGTGCGCAGCCAGGCCCCGTACTGCGCGAGCATGGGGCGCATGGCGTGGCCGGCGCCCTTGGCGATCTCAACCTTGATGTGCGTGCCCAGGAAGTCCGCCTCATCGGCAGGCCAGCCGAGCCCGCGAAGCACCTGCGGCAGCGCGCGCTCGAACGCCTTCTCGTCCGGGAAGAGCCGTGTCACGGCGGCGTTCATCTCGTCGGCCGGACGAGCCTCGCTGATGTCGTCGTAGTAGATGTCGAACGGTTCGAGCGGGCGCCCAAGACGCGTGCGCAGCATGCCGGCGAGGTGTTCGCGCACGGGATGCTCCAGCAGCTCCACCAGGAGCCGCTCCACATCCGACTCCGGGATCTCGCGGGCCAGGTCGAACTTGCGCGCGATCGCGGTGGGGTGTTCGGGGTGGTGCGCATCGAACGCCTGCGCCAGCCGGAACTGCTCGATCCAGTGTTCGTACCGAGCGAGCCCCACCGTCTGTCCGGTGACCCCGCCGCACGGCCCCGTGGCGCACACCGGCTCGCCGGCGAGCGTGTTCGCCTGGGGATCCCAGTCCAGGCCCACGCCCTTCATCACGGCCGCGGGGATCGTCCCATCGATGTGCCGCGCCATGACCCACGAGAGCGCGCGCTGCTTCTGCAGGCCCTCGGGGTCGTTGTAGCCGGCCTTGATCTCCTCGCGCACGAGCCAGTGCGCGATGAGCTTGCGGTCGGGCTCGAACCAGCGCGTGCCCTTCGCATCGACCATGCCGCCGACCGGCACGTGGAAGGTCGCGACCCACTGCTGGCACTGGTGGCCGGTCGCGCGCGCACGGTCGGACAGTTCCGCCGGGATCCGCGGCCCGAACGATTGCGCGATGCGTGCCTCGGCCCACTGGTCGGTCGACCAGCCGTCGCCCTCGGCGAGCATGCGCGCGAGCGTGGGGCGGTCCAGGTTCAGCAGCGCGACGAAGGCGAGCTTCTGGCGGTAGAGCTGCTCGGACAGGTCCGGCGCCGGGTCGAAGGTCGCCAGCAGGTCATCGACGCTGGGGAACTCATCGCCGCGCAGGTCCGACCAACGCCGCAGCGAGCGGCGCATCTCGTACAGGTGTCCGCTGACCTGCTCGAGCGCCGTCTCCAGGCGCAGGAGCAGGCGCGTGCGCTCGGCGGAGTCGTGCACGAAGTGCTTCAGGCAGAAGGCGGTGAAGGAAGCCCCGTCGCCGTCGGACTCGCGCCACAGCGCGGCGACGCGCGCCACGCCGGCGGCCGCACGCGCGCGTGCGGATTCGCCGTGCGCCTGCACGAGCGCAGTGATGGAGTCCTCGATCGGCCAGGTCGCGGTGGCTGCAGCGGTCGTCATGGGGCCAGTGTAAGTGGCCCTGCGGCCCGCTCCGACTCGACTGCCGCGTCCGGCGCAGCCCAACGAAACAGGGCCTGCCAAGCGGCAGGCCCTGCGACGGATTCGTGATGGGACGGCGGCCTCAGACCGAGGCGGCCATCTTCGCGGCCTTGGCGCGCGCGTCGTCGAGCGAGCCGACGTACATGAACGCGCTCTCGGGCAGGTCGTCGCCCTCGCCGTTGCAGATGCGCTCGAAGCTGTCGATCGTCTCCTCGAGCTTGCAGGTGACGCCGGGCAGGCCGGTGAAGACCTCGCCGACGTAGAACGGCTGGCTGAGGAAGCGCTCGAGCTTGCGGGCGCGGGCCACGCTGAGCTTGTCGTCTTCGCTGAGTTCGTCGACGCCGAGGATCGCGATGATGTCCTGCAGGTCCTTGTAGCGCTGCAGGATGCCCTGCACGCGGCGGGCCACGCGGTAGTGGCGCTCACCCACGACCTGCGGGTCGAGGATGCGGCTCGTCGAGGCGAGCGGATCGACCGCGGGATAGATGCCCTTCTCGGCGATCTTGCGCTCGAGCACGATGAACGCGTCGAGGTGGCTGAAGGTCGTCGCGGGCGCGGGGTCGGTCAAGTCGTCGGCCGGCACGTAGATCGCCTGCACGCTGGTGATGGCGCCCTGGCGCGTCGAGGTGATGCGCTCCTGCAGCTGGCCCATCTCGGTGCTCAGCGTGGGCTGGTAGCCCACGGCGCTCGGCATGCGGCCCAGCAGCGCGCTCACTTCGGAGCCGGCCTGGGTGAAGCGGAAGACGTTGTCGACGAAGATCAGCGTTTCCTTGCCGGACTTGTCGCGGAACGCCTCGGCCATGGTGAGGGCCGACAGCGCCACGCGCAGGCGCGCTCCCGGGGGCTCGTTCATCTGGCCGAAGACCATCGCCACCTTGTCGAGCACGTGCATCTTCTTGCCGCTCGCGTCGGTGTACTCGGCCTCCTGCATTTCCAGCCACAGGTCGTTGCCTTCACGGGTGCGCTCGCCGACGCCGGCGAACACCGAGTAGCCACCGAAGTTGCGGGCGACGCGCGCGATCATTTCCTGGAT
>JBEGNG010000087.1:0-16331 GCA_041182645.1 Planctomycetota bacterium | reverse complement strand
CAACGACGCCACCAGCTGGACTGTCGGCACCAACCAGGCCGACTACCAGGACATCGCGGACGCCGGCGCGATCACGGGGCTGTGCGGTGGCGAGTTCGGTGTCGTGTTCCTCGAGCGCGCGATCGTGCGGATGCAGTATGTCGGCTCGCCGCTCGTCTTCCAGTTCGACCGCGTCGAGACCGCGCGCGGCTGCGAGTACCCCGGCAGCGTGGTGCAGCTTGGTGCGACCTGCTTCTACATCGCGTCCGACGGGTTCTATGCCTTCGACGGCAACGCCTCGCGGCCGATCGGCAGCGAGCGGGTCAACCGCTGGTTCTTCGAGAACTCGAACGCGGCCTATCGCGACCGGATCACCGCCGCCGTCGACCCGCTCAACCAGATCGTGGCGTGGTCGTTCCCGTCCGCCCAGAGCGGTGGCGGGCCGGATCGGCTGATCATCTACAACTACGCCATCGACAAATGGAGCTACGCCGAGGTCACCAACGACTTCGTCGGGGCGCTGTTCAACGCTTCCTACACGCTCGACGATCTCGACAGCATCTCCGGTTCGCTCGACGCGCTTGGCGTGTCGCTCGACAGCTCGTCGCTCAAGCTCGGCAAGTTCGTGTTCGGCGGCGGCGTGGACAGCAAGATCGGCGCGTTCACCGGCTCGTCGCTCGAGGCGACGATCGAGACCGGCGAGGCCAACCTGGTCGACGGCGGCCACGCACTGGTCACGCAGGTGACGCCGCACACGACCGGCGGCACGGTGACCGTGCAGGTCGGAGAGCGCGCGCGCCAGCAGGACAGCGTGAGCTACGGCGCGGCGTCGTCGCTCAACGCCGCCGGCTTCTGCCCAGTGCGCTCGGCCAACAAGTTCCATCGCGTCAGGCTGAACCTGACGGGTGAGTGGACGCAGGCCTATGGCGTCGACTTCGCGGCCAGCAGGACCGGCAGGCGCTGATGGCAGACAACCAATTTCGCGCGCTGCCGCTCGCGCATGGCCCGCGGGATCTGTACGAGATCGTCAACAGCGTGCGCGACGGCAAGATCAACTCCATCGGCACCTTCACGCTCACGGCTAGTTCGGCGACGACCACAGTTGCAGATCTGCGGGCGGGACCGGACAGCGTGATCCTGTTCATGCCGCGCACGGCCAATGCCGCCGCGGCGATCGGCGGCCTCTATGTGAGCGCGCGCGGCAAGCAGACGTTCACGCTGACACGCACGCGAACAACGCCCAGACGGACCGCACCTTCAGCTATGTCGTTCTCGGCTAGCTGGGAGAAGGCGCGACGCATCCTCGCGCCGGCAATCGATCACGGCGGCACGCACAGCGAACGGGACGTCTTCGACGCGATCGTCGTAGGCCAGGCGCAGCTCTGGATGCACGGCGACAGCGCCGCGGTCACCGAGGTCATCAGCTACCCGCTGCTGCGTGCATGCCGGGTGTGGCTGGCCGCCGGAGACCTCGAGGGAATCAAGGAGATCGAGCGGCAGGTCGAGGGCTGGGCGCGGCAGAACGGCTGCGCGCGGCTCGAGATCATCGGGCGCAAGGGTTGGCTCAAGAAACTCAGGCACGCAGACGTGCGCGTGCTGATGACGAGAGGGCTATGAGATGAGCGGTGGCGGATCGAAGACCGAGTATGTGACGTCCAATCGCACGACCGAGCCTGCGGCGTTCATCAAGCCGTTCCTCGAGTACGGCGCGAACGAGGCGCAGCGGCTCTACCAGAGCGATCTGCCACAGTACTATCCGCAGAGCACGGTCGTCGGCTTCGCGCCGCAGCAGGAGATGGCGCTCCGCGGCATCGAGCAGCGGGCGCTGGCGGGCTCGCCGCTGACCGCCGCTGCGCAGCAGAACCTCGCCAGCACGCTCGGCGGTTCGTTCCTGTCGGGCGGCAACCCGTACCTGCAGCAGGCGATCCAGAACGCGGCGCAGCCGACGATCGACGCCGTGCAGAGCCGGTTCTCCGCCGCCGGCCGCCTTGGCAGCGGGGCGAACATGGATGTGCTGTCGCGCAACGTCGGGCAGATCGCCCAGAACATGGCCTTCGCGAACTACGGCGACGAGCGCACGCGCCAGATGCAGGCGCTCGGCATGGCGCCGGCGATGGCCGCTCAGGACTACGCCGACTTCAACGCGCTCGCGGGCGTCGGCGATGCTCGCCGGCAGCAGTCGCAGGCGGAGCTGCAGGACCAGGTCAACCGCTGGAACTTCGAGCAGAACACGCCGGCCGAGAAGCTCGCCAAGTACATGGCGCTCGTCGGCGGCGGCCAGTTCGGCTCGACCGGCACCGACACGCGCCCGGTGTTCTCCAACCCGCTGGCCGAAGGCCTCGGGCTGGCGACCGGCGCCGCAGGGCTCGGGAACATGCTGTTCGGCAGGGGCGGGGGGCTCACCGCGCCGGGCCTGCTGCGCGGTGCCAACGGCAACATTTTCGGCATGAGCTGAGAGGAGGAGCGAATGGCAACCCAAGACGAGCTCCTCGCCGGCCTCCTCGGCGGCATCCCTGGCGGCCCGCTGACGCAGGGCCTGCTTGCGACCAGCGCCGGCCTGCTCTCGGCCGGCGGCCCGTCCTACGAGCCGCGGTCGCTCGGTGGCGCGCTGGGGGCTGGCATGATGTCCGGCCTCAACGCTTACCAGGCCGCGCAGCAGAACGCGCTGTCGCAGTATGTCGGCGCGACCAAGCTGATGCAGCAGATGCGCCAGCAGCAGGCGCTGACGGACCTGACGCAGGGGATGACGCCGCAGCAGCGCGCGCTGGTCATGGCGAACCCCGAGGCGGCCACTGGTGCGATGGCGAAGGATGCCTGGTCGAAGACCGACCTCGCCAAGAAGATCGGCGACTACCAGGCCAACCTCAACCATCCAGACCAGCTGGTCCGCGAGGCGGCGATCTCCCAGCTCGCCGCCGAGACGCCACAGTTCAAGGCGCTGGTCGCCGGCGCCACCGCAGGCGCCTCCGAGCGCGCGCGCTTCGACGCGGTCTCGACGCCAGAGCTCGCGGCGCGTGCCGGAGCCGAGGCGGGCGCCCGGGAGGCCGGATCGTTCTGGGCGGTTCCGGACGCCGCCCGAGCCGCTCGTGCCGGCGCCACCTCCGCAGCGCATCGGCGACAGCTTCGTGTCGATCCCTGCGCCTGGTGTCCCTGCGCCTGGCGTCCCAGTGGCCCCAGGAGCGCCCCGGATGGGCGCAGGCGCGCCTCCGGCCGGTGGCGGCGCTCCCGGTGCTCCGGTGGCGCCTGGCGCTCCTGCGGGCCAGCCTGGCGCCCCCAGCGTCGTCTACAGCGCGCCTCGAGACGCCGAGAAGACGGCGTCGATGGAGGACACGCTTCGGCAGAACTACGTCAAGATGCCGGAGGTCACCGGCTACAAGGAGGTCGTGACGGCGTTCAACTCCGCCACGACCGCGGGCAACACGCTCGCTGGCGACCTCAATCTCGTCTACGCCTTCGCCAAGGCGATGGACCCCGGCTCCGTCGTCCGCGAGGGCGAGCAGGTGATGATCGCGCGGACCGGCGGCGTGTTCGATCGCCTCAAGGGCATGGTCGAGTCGATCAACGGCGGCGCGAGGCTGACGCCTGAGATCCGCATGGCGCTGATGAACGAGCTCAACACGCGCGTGCTGGCGTGGCAGCGCCAGCACGACGCGGTCAGGTCGCAGTACGAGAACATCGCGCGCGATCGCGGGCTGAAGGTCGGCAACGTGGTCGATGCGCCGCCCGCCATCACCCTGCCGATCACCCGCACCCAAGAGGACGTCGAACGGCTGCCCCGCGGCCAGATGTTCCGCGACCACCTCGGCAACATTCGCGTGAAGTGAGGTCGCAATGCCCGACATCGACTACGGTGACAGCCGGATTGTCGTTCCTGCAGGACGCGCAACGCCTCCCCAGATCGACTACGGAGACGCGAGGATAGTCGTTCCTGCCGGATCGGCAGGGCGCTCTCTGAACATCGACATGCGTGGCGCGCCGGGCTCGGTCAGGGCTGCGGTCGGCGGCGCGCCGGCGGCAGACAGGCTCGCGACGCTGCAGGCCTACTACCCCGACGCCAGGCCGCTGGGCGACGACAACTTCGTCTTCACCGACCCGCAGACCGGCCAGCAGACGATCTACAACCCGCGCGGGCTCGACGTCGGCGACCTGTTCAGCCTGCGCCCCGAGGCGGCCGAGATTGCAGGTGGCGTGCTTGGAGGCCTTCTGGCGGCTCGCGGCGGGCCGAAGGCCAGCGCTGCCACAGCGGCTACTGGCGCCACCATCGGCCGCGAGCTCGAGAACCTCTACGCGACGCAGGTTGAGGGGCGCGTGGACACGCGCTCCGGCGGGCGTCAAGCGGCCGACGCCGCCACGACGTTCGGCGTCAACGCCGCTGGCAGCTACGTTCCGCAGCTGGCAGTGCAAGGTCTCAAGCGTGTCCTCGGTGGCGGCGGTGGGCAGGCGCTTGATGCCCTCGGAGCCTTCGAGCGCCAGGGCGTCACGCCGCGCGCAGGCGCGGTCTCTGGCAGCGGCGTCGTGCAGTCTGCGGAGGCCGCGGCGGGCTCGTTCGGCGGCGCCGGCGTGATGAAGGACGCCTACACGCAGACGATCGACGAGGTAACGCAGGCCGCGCGCCGTGCGGCCACCAACGTCGGCACGCCGATGGAAGGTCAGGGCATGGCCGACGCCTTGCGCGGCGGATTGAAGGAAGCCGCCCAGCGCTTTCGCGACAGGCAGGATCAGCTCTACGGCGACGTCTACAAGTTCTTCTCCAAGCAAACGCCGGTCAGGGCCGACTCGACTTTCAAGCTCCTCAACGACGAGGCGGCCGTCTTCGCCTCGGCCCCTGAGCTCGGGGCCAAGTACGGCAAGGACGCCGCAGACCTGCTCAAGCGCTTCAATGCCGACGCCAAAGGTGGCGAGCTCCCGTTCGAGGTGCTCCGAAAATTGCGGACGGAGATCGGCGAGAAGCTCGGCAATCCGGTCCTCGTCGCAGACGAAAGCCGAGCGCTGCTCAAGCGGCTCTACGCAGACCTCGACGCAGGCATCGCGAACAACGCCGGCCAGGCGGCGCAGAAGGCCTATGAGAAGGCGAACCGATACACGCGCATGCACATGACCCAGCAGATGGACTGGGTCGAGAGCCTCGCCACGCAGGAGGTCGACAAGAAGGTCGTGTCGATGTTGCAGGGCGAGCTCGGCAAGGACGGCGGCCAGCTGCTGCGGAAGCTTCGCTACAACCTGACGCCTGACCAGTTCGACGACGTCGTGGCGTCGGTGGTCAATCGGATCGGTGTCGACCCGAAGACCGGCTCCTTCTCGCCTGCGCGCTTCACGAGCGAGTGGGGGAAAATGTCGAGCGAGGCCAAGGGCGCGCTGTTCGGCGGCCAGCGGTACAACGAACTGCGCGGGTCGCTCGACGACATCGCGAAGATCGCCACCGCGCTCGAGGACAGCGGCAGGATGCTGAACCGATCGAACACCGGTCGCGTCCTGCTCTTCTCGACGCTGCTCGGCGGCGGGGGGCTCGGCGGTGGCGTGGAAGGCGTGGCAACCGCGGCGGCTGCTGGCGCCGCCACGTTCGCAGGCACGTTCGGCGCGGCCAAGCTCCTCGCAAGCCCGACCTTCGCCAAGTGGCTGGCGACCGGCATGAAGATCGGCGGCGGCCAGGAGGCACTGTCGGCGCATCTCGGCCGGCTGTCGTCGGTCGCTGCGATCGAGCCGCAGCTGAAGGACGCAATCGACCAGTACGAGGCAGCCGTAAGGTCGGCGATGCCTCAGAGACAGAGGTGACCCATGCCCATTCGTGACTACTCCCAGACCGCCGCATCCAACACGTCGATCTCGTCGATCAACATCGGCGAAGGGTGCCCGCCGTCGAACATCAACGACGCCATCCGTCAGGCGCTCGCCGACATCCGCGAGCTGCAGGCCGGATCGACCATCGCGTCGGCGGCGACCGTCAACATCGGAGCGGCGAACGCCGAGTACCTCGCGGTTTCCGGCACGACGACCATCACCGCCTTCGATGCCGTGGCGGCTGGCGTCTATCGCGTGATCAAGTTCGACGGCATCCTCACGCTCACGCACAACGCCACCTCGCTGATCCTCCCTGGCGGCGCCTCGATCACGACGGCCGCGGGCGACGTCGCCGGCTTCCGGTCGCTGGGCAGCGGGAATTGGCGGTGCGAGTGGTATCAGCGAGCGAGCGGCGCGGCGCTGGCGGCTGCAGCGTCGTCTCTGACCGGACAGGTCGCCGTCGCCAATGGTGGCACTGGCGCATCGACGCTGACCGCCAACAACGTGCTGCTGGGCAACGGCACGAGCGCGGTGCAGTTCGTGGCGCCTGGAGCCTCGGGCAACCTGCTGACCTCGAACGGAACGACCTGGCAGTCGACGGCTCCTGCATCCGTGGCGAGCATCCCCGCAGGCTCGGTGATGGACTACGCCGGGGCCACGGCTCCCAGCGGCTGGCTGCTTTGCGCCGGGCAGGCCGTCTCTCGCAGCACCTACGCCGACCTGTTCACCGCCATCAGCACGACCTACGGCGTGGGCGACGGCAGCACGACCTTCAACCTGCCAGACCTTCGTGGCCGCGTCGCCGTCGGCAAGGACGACATGAACGGGACCGCCGCCAACCGGATAACCTCCGGCGGCAGCGGCATCACCGGCACGACCCTTGGTGCCGCTGGCGGCACGCAGACGCACACGCTGACCACGGCCCAGATGCCCGCGCACACGCACGGAGGAGTTCTTACACCGACTGGCGGCTCTTCTACTTTGTTGTCCTGCGGCTCAAGCACTTCTGGCGACACCGGATCGACCGGAGGCGGCGGCGCGCACCAGAACACGCAGCCTTCGATGATCCTCAACAAGATCATCAAGACCTGACGAAGGAGCAGTAGCCCCATGCGAGTCACCGTCATCTTCCCTGACGCCACCGTCTATGTCGACGGCGAGGCGCGTCAGGTCGCGCTCCCGGCGCATGATCCGAACTGGCGCGCGCTGCAATGGCACGGCGATCGCGGCGACGTCGAGGTCCGCGTCGGCGCGGCCTTCGCGATCAACGACTCGGCCATCGTCGAGCCCTTCGTCGCCGCGTGGCGCGCAGCGGTTCCCGCCCCGGCGTCTCCCTCGGGGCAGCCGGCGACCGGCGTCGAGGAGATGTGACGTGGACCAGCAAGCCTTCGCCGCGCTGGGGCAGTCGTTCGTCCGATACGTCTGCGCGCGCGGCGAAGGCCTGCCCCGCCACCAGCACGACGTCGATCACCTGACCATCGTCGCCGCCGGCCGGATCGTGGCGCGCACCGACGAGCGGGTCGTGGAGCGAGGCCCAACCGATCCGCCGATCCTGTTCCGCGCCGGGCGCGCTCACGAAGTCGAGGCGCTCGAGGACGGCACCGTATTCATCAACGTGTTCTCGGGAGCCGGCGCATGAGCGAGATAGACCCCCGCGAGTTCGGCCGCCTCGAGGCCGAGGTCAAGGCGTTGACCAAGAGCGTCGAGGACATGGCGGCCGACCTCAAGGCGGTGCGGTCGGCGATGGACGCCGCCGGCGGCGGCTGGCGTGTCCTGGTCGCGGTCGGCGCGATGTCGGGGGCGGCGTCGGCGCTGCTGGTGAAGGTCGTTCCGTTCCTGCCGCTCAAATAGGAGCTCCGCCATGATGCGCCTGCTGACCGCCGCCATGCTCCTCTCGCTCGCGGCGCCGGCAGCCGCGCAATCGCCGCCGATCTGCATGCCGATCGACGAGCTCCAGGCGGCGCTCAAGAAGCACAACGAGACGCCGATCCTTCGCGCGCTGATCGACAGCGGCAACGTCCTGCTGATCTTCGCCTCGCCAGACGGCAGCGGCTGGACGGCGGTGGTCGTGGCGCCGACTGGCGCCGCTTGTGTCGGCGCGATGGGCGTGGCGCTGAAGATGTCGAAGGGTGCCTAATGCCGTACCCAAGGCTTTCCTCCGACGAAGCCACCCGCAGGATTGACACACGCCGCCGGGCCAGCCCGGCAAGTTCGGCCAGCGCAACGCCGTGGCCGCCGGCCTGCTTCGCTGCGGCGTCAAGTCCAACACGTCGGCCGATGTCGTCGCGCGCATGGAAGAGGCCGCCGGCCGCAAGATTGACTGGTCGCTCTACCGCGGCCAGCGCGTGGCGCTCGACGCGCCGGCGCCGAGGTTCGACCCGCCGTTCATCCCGCCCGACGACGTCCCCGTCGAGCAGCTGATCGAGCAGCTGTCCGAGCGCTTCGAGCGCCGGGCCGAGCATGCGGCGGCGAAGAAATGGATGCGCTTCGAGCTCAAGGACGCAGGCCCGTACCTGCTGGCCTTCGTCGGCGATCCTCACCTCGACGACAACGGCTGCAACTGGCCGCTGCTGCGGCGTGACGTCGAGCTCATGCGCCGGCCGCATGTCCACGGCGTCATGCTCGGTGACGTCACCAACAACTGGAGCGGCAAGCTCCAGCGCCTCTACGCGCACCAGGACGTAAGCCGCGACCGTGCGTGGAAGCTGGCGGAATGGTTCTGGCAGGCGGTCCCGTGGCTGTTGCTGGTGAAGGGCAACCACGACATCTGGTCCCAGTCATACGGCCAGGGCGACCCGCTCGACTGGATGAGCCGGGGATCGGCGGCGCTCGAGGACTGGCAGGCCCGCATCGAGATCGTCGCCGGCGATCACAGCCTGCGCGTCTGGGCATCGCACGATTTCAAGGGCAGCTCGCTCTACAACCCGCTCCACGGCCCGATGCGCGCGCAGCGCTTCTCGCCTGGCGACGCCGACATCCTCGCCGCCGGCCATCAGCACCACTGGGAGATCTTCTCCGGCGAGGATGCGGACAAGACCACTCGTCCGCACTGGCTGGTCCGCGCGCGCGGGTACAAGCACATCGACCCGCACGCAGACCACCACCAGTACGCCTCGCAACAGCACGGCTCCACGATCGCCGCCGTGGTCGATCCCGGCCGCGACGGCCCGGCGGCGGTCCAGTGCTACGCCGACCTCGCCGAGGCGGTCGAGATCCTCGAGTTCAAGCGCGCGCGATGGGAGGCCACATGCCGAAGCGTCGAGCCGAAGACGACGACTGGAGCGAAGCGGCCTCGCACGCAGGCGAAATGATGGCGGGCTCGATCAACGAGCTCCGGAGCGCAGATCCGCCAGGCCGCCCGTTCGAGCCAAAACGCGGGCAGCTCGGCTTCTGCATCGACCCTGCCGCGTATCGCGTGCGGCGCCGCGCCAAGAAGGCAAAGCGATGATGGATGCAGAGGCGGCGTTTCGGCTGATCGGCGACGTCGGCTTCCCGATCGCTTCTGCGATGGGCGCCGGAGCGTTCGTGTTCCTCACGCTCAAGTTCATCCTCGCCGGCGTGGACAGCAGCATCCGCAACCTGACCGCCATCATCTCCGCGCTCGATAGCCGCGTGAAGACGATGAACCACGACATCGTGCGGATCGATCTTCTGATCTCGTCCGCGCTGAACGTGCAGCCGGACACCGAGCGCGTGGCGAGATCCGACAGAGACGACGCAAGGAAGGACTGATGCAGCAGCTCTCGACATTCGTGACGCAGTACGGCTTCCCCATCGTGGCGGCCGTCGGCATGGCGTACCTCGTCTTCTATGTCTGGCAATGGGCCACGACGATCGTGAAGCCGGTGCTGAGCGAGGCGAGCGCCACGCTCATCGCGCTGATCGATCGCATCCGGATGCTTGATAACGACCTCATCCGGCTGCGCCAGAAGATCTCGGTCATCCTGCAAATGAGGAAGCGCTGATGGACCTGCTCAAGATCGTTGGCGCTGTGGCGCCGAGCATCGCCACTGCCATCGGCGGGCCGCTCGGCGGCATGGCGATGAAGGTCGTCGCCGAGGTGCTCGGGCTGCCGGGCGACAGCAGCGATAAGGATGTCGCCAAGGCGATGGCGTCGGCGACGCCGGACCAGCTGCTCAAGCTCAAGCAGGCGGACCAGGACTTCGCCGTGCGCATGCGCGAGCTCGACATCGACCTTGAGAAGATCGCAGCCGGCGACCGTGACAGCGCCCGGCGCCGCGAGGCGCAGGTCCGCGACTGGATGCCGCGGGTGCTGGCGTTCGTGGTGGTGGCCGGCTTCATGGCAACGGTGTTCCTCGTTCTGCTCGGCCTCGTGGACGGCATGAAAGACCCGCTCATGGCGACCACCGTCGGCACGCTGATCGGGTTCGTCAGCGCCAAGGCCGAGCAGGTGATCGCCTACTACTTCGGCTCCTCCTCGAGCAGCCAGCAGAAGACGCAGCTGCTGGCCGGCGGGCAGAAATGAGCGCGGCGACCTGGCCGACGGCGCTGGCCGCTGTCCTCAAGCACGAGGGCGGCTACGTCAACCATCCGGCCGATCCTGGTGGCCGCACCAACCTCGGCGTCACCCAGCGCGTCTGGGAGAGCTGGACGAACCAGCCGGCCGACGAGGCGGCGATGCGGGCGCTGACGCCCGAGCTCGTGGCGCCACTGTACCGCGAGCGGTACTGGAACGCGGTGCGCGCCGACGAGCTGCCGCCAGGCGTCGACCTGGCGGTGTTCGATGTGGCGGTGAACAGCGGCACAGGACGCGCCGGCAAGTTGCTGCAGCAGGCCGTTGGCGCCGCGGTCGACGGCTCCATCGGGCCGCGTACCGTGGCGCTGGCGACCGCCGCAGACCCCGTCGCCACGATCGATCGGATCTGCGACCTGCGCCTCGAGTTCCTGCGCGCGCTGCCCATCTGGCCGACCTTCGGGAAGGGGTGGAGCAGGCGCGTGGAAGCGGTGCGGAGCGAGGCGAAATCCTTTGCCACATGATGCTGTTTGCCGAGGATTTCGCGAGTGGGTTTCGGCTCAGAAATGGCAGAAACACCAACGTTATCAATAGGTTCTAGATTATCTCGAAGCAGACTCAGAAGCGGCTAACCTATTGTGATCGCTCAGTCGCTTGCCACTACTTTCGGGCCTTGCCACTTGCTGTTGCCCTTTTGTCCTGCGCTCCGCGCGCGGCCTCGACGTCAGGAACGACGTAGCGCTGGAGGCTGGCAACGTCGGCGTGACCACCGAGCGCGCGTAGTTCCATGATCGTTGCGCCGCCACTGCCCGCCTCGGTCAGCGCGGTGCGGCGCAGGTCGTGGAAGCGCAGGTGGCGCAGCCCGGCGGCGGCTCGCACCCGGTTGAACGCCGCGCGGAAGGTGACGTCCTGCCAAGGCCTCCCGTCCTCGCGCGCCACGAGCGTCAGGCCACGGCGACCGCCGGCCTCGAGCATGGCGAGGAACTCGGCAGACAGCGGCACCGCCACCCTCGCGCCGGTCTTCTTCTGCACCACCTGCAGCGTCGTGCCGTCCAGATCGCGCCAGGATGCGCGCAGGACATCGGAGACGCGCTGGGCGGTCTCGTAGGCCAGCAGCACCGCCAGCGCCACGCTCGGCTGCCCTGCGGCCTCGGCGGCGCGGCAGAAGGCGCGGATCTCGTCTGGCGCCCATGTCTGCGTCCGCGCCTTGCCGGCGGTGACCCGCATCTTCGTCGCCGGGTTGTCGGGGCGCAGCCCCTCGTCCACGGCGTATCCAAGCAGGACGCGCCAGAACCTCATGTGCGCGGCCGCGGTTGCCACGCCGCGTGGCACGAGGCTGCGATACAGCGCCTTCATGTCGCGCCGGCTGATGCCGGCGACCTGCAGGTCGCCAGCGTTGCGCGCGATCTCGCGCATGATCGACAGGTACTGCTTGCGGGTGTTCGCGGCCAGGCTGGCGAAGTGCTCCTCGCGCTCATAGGCGACGAGCAGCGCAGCGATCGACCCAAGCGGCGGCCCGCGCTCCGCGCCACTGCGGCGCTCCTCGACCTCTGCGTTCAGCTGCTCGGCTCGCGCGATCGCCGCCACGAGGTCCGCGCCGAGCGCGACCACCTTGTAGCCGAGGCGCACGATCGTGGCGGACGGCCGCCAGTAGTAGCGGCCGGCGATCCGTCGCAGGCGCTTCACGCGCAACGTGACCTCTCCCATCGTGCCGCCCTCTCCGCCAGCGTGGGCGCCGAGGGTTCCTCGACGCCGGCGGCCCGGTCAAGCGCCCGTTCGATCGCCAGCCTGTCCCACCTGGCGGTGCCGGCGACCGGCGGCGGGATGATCCCCTTCTCGATCCAGCGCGCGAGCGTGCTGCTGCCGACCTGCAGCAGCTCGAGCACCTGCGCGCGGCGGAGGAGGCGGGGCGTCATTTCTGCGTTATCCACAGGGTGATGACCCACAAGGCGACGTAGCTCGCGACCGCGACGACGGCGGCGACGGTGTGGAGGTTCATCGCTTGACCTCCTCATGCAAGCGCTCCAGCCCGGTCGGGCGCTTCTCTTCGCGGTCGAACGCGAGGACATCGAGCTTCTGCATGGCCTGACGCACGAAGTGGCACATGTCGGCAGAGCCGTTCATGTGGAATTTCCCAGTCTTCATCGCAGCGCCAAGCGTGGTCAGGAACTCGCGTGCGGCGGTCTTCAGCGCGTCGCGCTCGGCGCGCAGGCGCTCGATCTCGGCGGCGGCTTCTTCCATGTCGGATTCGGTCGGCTCCGCATCCAACCTCAATCGTTCCACGATGTCGCTCATCGTCCATCCTCCATTTCCACGACCGCCAGCCCGGCGGCCTCGATTGCGTTGAGCATCGCCTCGACTTGGCCGATCACCTCGTCGCGCGCGTTGGGAGACAGATCGTCCCAAGCCGCGACCTGCGGGAAGATCCGACGACCGTCGAGGAAGAGCGCCGCGTTCCAATGTTCGCGGGCGATGCGTTCGGCGGGGGTCATGGTTCACCCCCGACCGCCTTGATCCGCTCTCCCAAGTACCTCATCACCGGCACGGCCATAGAATTGCCCAGAGCCTTGTACCTCGGCCCATCGGGGCACTCGCTCGCGGGCTTCCCGCGCCAGGGGATCGCGGTGTAGTCGTCGGGGAAGCCCTGGAGGCGCTCGCACTCGACGGGGGTCAGGCGGCGGACTTGCATGCCAGATATCGTTTGCGGGATGGCGTCTCCAGATGATCCAGTCCCACGTCTTAGCGTGTGCGTGATGTCGCTGGCCGTTTGGTTGTAGGCATCAAACGCCACCGCCATCTGCCCGCCGCCGTTCGCGTGGCTGCCGGCGTGGCCCATCGCGCGCAGGGTCGGAGCGATATCGGCCGCAGCATCGGCGCCGTGGTCCTTGCAGGAGAACGCCACCGCCGGCGGATGCGCGCCTGCTGCAAGAGGGTGGCAGGGATCGCCCGGCTTTGGTCGGCTATAGTTGGACGGGCTGGTGATCTGCGTGGTGTCGAACGCCACCGCCACGCTATGCCCGTCCGTGTCGAGCGGGCCGGTGCGGTCACCGTACTGGATGACGTCGGATTGGCGCGCGTCGAAGGCGTGGGCGACCGGCACCAGCGGCGTTCCGCGCCCCGTGCCGTCTTCCGAGGCGTCGAAGCCCTCGCCGCGCAGGGCGTGGGCGACCGTCGGCACGAACAACCCGGCGCCGCCGAGCGCGTGCTGGTCTTCGAGCCCCTGCTTCTCGCCAAACGCGGCGTTGAGCGTCGGGGCTATTTCAGCGGGCCACCGCTGCGGGATCAGCGCACCATCTAGCTCTGCGTCGGTGCCGAGGCCGCCACCGCCTCGAGCGCCCGTTGCAGCTGCGCCGGCAGTTCTTTCCCGCGACGCTCGGCGCGGCGCAGGATGCCAGCGCACGCCTTCGATGACAGGTAGAAGCGCATCGGCAGCTTGCCAGCTTCCAGAATTTCCGCGAGCGAGCACGAAGACCCGGCGCCGTCGTTGCGCCAGGCTGAAGTGCTGGGCGTCCAGTACGCGCCATGCGGCGCATCGGCTGGGTCCAGAAACCACGCCTGCGTCGGTCCAGCCTCGTCCTCGCGGCGGCTCGAGGGCGGCATCGCCGCCGACCAGTCCGCCCCAGAACGCGCCGAAAGCGTTGTCGGCGACGGAGAGGACGCCGGGGACGTTCTCCCACACGACCCAGCAGGGCGCGCGTCCATCAGCGCGTCGAACAGCGTCGATTGCATCAGCTATCCTCACGAATGTCAGGGTCAAGTTCCCGCGCGCGTCGGAGAGCGAGCCGCGCAGGCCGGCGACGGAGAACGCTTGGCACGGCGTCCCGCCCACGAAGACGTCCGGCGCCTCGACCTCGCGTGCGAGGATGCGCTCAGGAAGCGATGTCATGTCGCCCAGGTTCTCGACGCCCGGCCAGCGCGCGGCAATCACCGCGCTGGGGAAAGCCTCGATCTCTGAAACCCATGCGGCGCGCCAGCCCAGCGCGTGCCACGCGGCCGACGCGGCTTCGATGCCCGAGCAGACGGAGCCGAACCTCATCGCAACCCCGCCAACACGATCACCACCGCGCCCGTCGCGACGCCGAGCAAGGCGAAGGCGAACCAGTAGACCGCCGTTCCCTGCCGCCGCCGGTCCTCGTCCATCCACGCCCAGGCCTCGCCGCTGGCGCGCACGAGGCGCTCCTGCTCGTCGGTCATCGATCGACCTCCTCGAGCTCGAGCGGGCGCCGGAACGCGGCGGCGATCTCGTCGCGGATGCGGTCGGCCTGGTGAGCCGAGACCTGCAGCGTGCGCTGATGGCGACGAACTGCACCTCGCCGGCGTGGAACCGGACCGACACGAGCGCGTCGCTCGACGGCATCAAGCTGGCAAAGCAACACCGGCTCATCGTCCGCCCTCCAGCGCCGCGAGCTGGCGCTCGAGCTCGGCAATGCGCTGTTGCTGGTTGAGGTAGCGGACGCTCTCGACGTCGACGCCGCGGAGCAGCTCGGCGCGGATCGCAATGCGCCCGCGCAAGGTCGCCGGCGTCACCGGCAGGTCGGCGCGGTAGCCGGTGGCGATGGGCCTGCTCATGGCGTCACCAGGAGCAGGCCGTAGATCATCGCGACGGCCATGATCCCGACCGCCCAGTCGGACAGCGAGGGCATCTTCATGCGGCCCCCGCGATCCTCGACGCGACGAGCGCCGCGACGAGCGCGTCGATCTCGACCTGCAGGCTGATGCGGTGCTCTCGGAGCCTGCTGATCTTCTGGAGGTCCGCGCCGCGGTCGGCGGCCTCCTCGATCAGCAGGAAGCGCTCGACGTCAGCGAGGCGCTGACGCAACTGGGAAAGCTGGTCGTCCATGTCCCTCCTCCGGCCGCCGATGGGGCGGCAACGGATGGGACGATACGGACTGTATCGGTTCAGGTCAATACAAAAAGTATCGCTAGACGGTGCGACCGGTCCACCGGTCCAGATCACCCGGCCCAGCACCGACAGGCCGGCCGGGCGCACGTCCTGGTAGGTCGGGTACGCCGCATTGTCGCTGGCGATCGTCAGCGAGCCGCTGACCGGGTGCCTCGAGCAGCGCTTGCACTGCACCTCGTCGCCCAGGCGGATGACGTAGATGCCATCCCGTCCGACCGCGGTGACCGTCATGTCGACGAGCACGCTGTCGCCGTGGTGCAAGGTCGGCCACATGCTGTCGCCGGAGATCCGCAGGACAGCCAGCCGATCGGGCGGCGCGGACGTCACGCCGCGCAGCCAGGACTGCCGGAACACGCTGTAGGAAACCGCGTCGCCATCGGCGTTTCCGACGACGAACGTGCCGGCGCCGGCCGCAGCGCCGATGTCGTAGACGGGCAGGGCGAGATAGTCGATGCCGGCAATGGTGACGGGCGGCATCTCCGCAGCTGCTGGCAGCGTCGCGCCAGTCGCCAGAGGCTCGTCGCCTATCAGCTGCGCCACCTGCACGCCGAGGGCGCGGGCGTATGCCTGCAGGTGCTTCGCCGGGATCGAGCCGCGGTTGAGGTGCTGGCGCACCGACACGGGGTTCAACCCCATGCGCCGCGCAAGGTCTGACACATCAAGGTTGTGCTCGCGCAGCACGGCGCGGATCTTTTCGGTCGTGTTCATGGCGAGGTGGTAGCACTTGGCGCGATACAAAAGGTATTGATCAGATGGCTTACGCTATGTATTGTCTCCGGTCATGGCCGATACACTACAGCTTGTGACCCGCCTCTTCGGGTCGACCCGCGAAGTCGCTGCCGTGACGGGCGTCACGCCGGTCGCAGTGCGCGCGTGGCGTCGACGGAAGTCGATCCCTGCGCGCCACATCGCGGCCCTGCTCGCCGCGGCGAAGCGGAGAGGCTACCGCCTCGAGGCCGCCGACTTCTTCAGCGCGAGGCGCCGATGAGCCTCACGCACGAAGTCTGCACCTGGATCCTAGAGCAGCCCGGCCGCCGCGCCACGCTCGCGCAGCTGCGCGAGGTCTTCGATCCGCGTCGCCTGGCCGGCGCGCTCCAACAGGCGCGGCGCAAGCGCCGGCTGAGCTACGAGGACGGGGCCTATTACTACGATGGCAGCCCGACAGGTCATCAGCAGAAGGTCTGCCGCAACGACCTC
>JBEGNG010000086.1:0-9188 GCA_041182645.1 Planctomycetota bacterium | reverse complement strand
GTCCCCGAGCGCGCCCCCGCGCCCGCCCGCCGCCGCCGAGCCCCCCGAAGATCTGCTCGAACATCTCGGGGTCGATCTGCGAGGGATCGAAGCCGCCGAAGCCGCCACCGAAGGGCTGCTCGCCATCGGGCGGTGCGGCGCCCGCATGCAGCCCTGCGTGCCCGAACCGGTCATACCGGGCGCGCTTGTCGGCGTCGGAGAGCGCGTCGTACGCCTCCTGCACCTCGGCGAACTTCGCCGCTGCCTCGGGGGTCTTGTTCACGTCGGGGTGCCACTGGCGGGCGAGCTTGCGGTGCGCGCGACGCAGGTCGTCGGCCGACGCATCGCGCTTCACCCCCAGCACCTCGTAGTAGTCGCGCGGCATCACCATGAGTATAGATTTGGCTCGAGGAGCAAACCCCATGCCATCCGACTGCCAACCGCGCCATGTCCAGCTCACGGTGCTCCCGTCCGCGGGTGCCCGCCCGGCGAGCCGGATGTCCCGCAAGCGCTTCGCGGTGCTGCTCGTGGTGCAGGCGCTCATGATCGTGCACGTGGTCCATTGGCTCTGGGCCGGGACGACGCTCGCGCCGATCGAGCCCAGCGAGTCCATGGAGACCGTGAAGGACGGCGTGGTGACCGTCGGCACGGTCTTCTTCGCCCTGGCGCTGGGGAGCACGGCGATCCTGGGACGATGGTTCTGCGGCTGGGGCTGCCACGTCGTGCTGCTGCAGGATGCATGCGCGGCACTGCTGGCGCGGCTCGGCATCCGGCCCCGGCCCTTCCGCAGCCGCGTGCTGCTCTGGCTCCCGTTCCTGCTTGCGCTCTACATGTTCGTCTGGCCGCTCGTCTACCGATTCGCCCTGGCGCCCATCCTGCAGCCCGGGCTCACCTGGCCGGGCTTCAGCATGAAGCTCGTCACGGACGACTTCTGGGGCACCTTCCCGGGCTGGGCGGTGGGGATCCCGTTCCTGCTCGTGTGCGGCGCGCTCACGGTGGTCTTCCTCGGCAACAAGGGGTACTGCACCTACGCGTGCCCGTACGGCGGCTTCTTCGCACCGCTGGACCGCTTCGCCCGCGGCCGCATCCGGGTCAGCGACGCGTGCGACCAGTGCGGCCACTGCACGGCGGTCTGCACGAGCAATGTGCGCGTGCACGAGGAGGTCCGTGACTTCCGGATGGTCGTCGATGCCGGCTGCATGAAGTGCATGGACTGCGTGAGTGCGTGCCCCAAGCAGGCGCTCTCGTTCGGCTTCGGAGCTGGACCGGGCCAGGCGGCTCCGGCGTCGGCCAGGCTCTTCGACCTGACGATCGCGGATGAGGTGGCGATCGCCGTGGTCGCGGCCGTCTCGTTCCTCGCGGCGTACTCGCTGCTGCCGCTGCTCTTCGCCAGCGGACTGGCCGCGTGCATCACCTGGGTCGTGTGGACGGGGTGGTGCGTCCTCGCCTCCCGGGATGCCTCGGCGCTGGGCGTGGTGCTGCGGCAGGCCGGGCGCGTTCGCGCGGCAGGGGTGGTCGCGGTGCTCGCCGCCGTCGCGGCACTGGCCCTCGTGATCCCCACCGCTGCCGCAGGCGTGGCCGCGTGGCGTGCGGACCGTCTCGACCGCACCGTGCTCGTGGCGGAGCAGATGGTCTTCGACGCCGACGGCATCATGCCCGACCGGGAGACGATCGAAAAGGTCGACGCTGCCGCGACCTGGTACGGGCGCGCCCGCTCCGTCGGCTTGGGCGGTTGGGCGATCCTGCCCTCGCGTGACCGTGAGTTCAGCATGCGGTTGGCCTGGCTCGCCGCCGTGAAGCGCGACCACGACCGGGCGCTCGACCTGCTGCAGGCGATGCACGACGGGGGCACCAACGAGGTGATCTGCGCCAGCATCGCGCGCATCCTCCGGGCCGCACGCCGCGGCAGCGAGGCACGGGCATGGGTCGCGTCCACGCTGCAGGATCACCCTTCGTGGGAGGCGATCCGCGACGAGGAGATCCTCTGGCTGATGTCCGAGGCGCGGGACGAGGAGGCGATCGAGGCCGCGCGCGCCTGGGTCGCCGCGCGGCCCGACAGCCTGAACGCCCTGCGGCGGCTGAGCGTGGTGCTCGTCGAGCGCGGCACCGGCGACGGCGAGGTGCACGAGGGGATCGCGTTGGTCGAGCGCACGCTCGAGCTCGCCCCGGGCAACGCCGGTGCGCTCCTCGTGAAGGCCAACGGTCTTGCCCGCCTGGGCCAGAACGATGCCGCCGTGGCGGCACTCCAGCAGGCCGTCCGCCTTGCACCGGACGAGCGTGGCCTCTGGCAGGCGCTCGCCGATGCCTGCGCCCGCGCGGGTCGCGAGATGGAGGCTCAGGCCGCCCTCGCCGAGTCCGAGCGGCTCGCCGCCGAGGAGCAGCGCCGGCTCGAGGCGCAGCGGCGCTGAGCACCGGATCGCGTTCCTGCATCGATGGCGCCGCACCGTGCCGAAGCGGTGGTAGAGTCCGCGACCCCATGCCGAGCGCGCTGCTCGACATCCTCACGCCCGCGACCATCCGCGTCCCGCTGAAGGCGACGACGCGGCAGGATGCGATCTACGAACTCGTCGACATGCTCGCGGCGCAGGGGGACATCGGCGATGCCGCGGTGCTCCGCGAATCGGTCTGGGAGCGCGAACGCCAGCGGTCGACCGGCATCGGCGAGGGCCTGGCGATCCCGCACGGCAAGTGCCCCGGCGCCCGCGCCGTCCGGCTGGCCATCGGCAAGCCGGCGCTCCCGCTCGAGTGGGATGCGATCGACCGTCGCCCGGTCCGACTCGTGTGCCTGCTCGTGAGCCCGCCGGACCGCATCGCCGAGCACATCCAGGCGCTCGGCCGCATCAGTCGCGTCATGTCCAACGCCGCGTTCCGCGCGCAGTGCTACGAAGCCGCGAGCGCCGAGCGCATGTACGAACTGTTCACCGCCGTCGAACGCGGCGCTTGATGCCGCCCGGGCCGATCAACCGGCCAGCAGCGCGTGGTACGAGCCGTTGCGCACGGCGGTGGCCGGTGATCCCGGTGCGCCGGCGGGCAGGAGCGCCTCGTCGGACTCGATGCGCAGCTTGAGCCGGCGCGAGAGCCACTCCGCCTGGGCCCGGTTCTCGGCGTGCTCGAGGCTGCAGGTCGACCACAGCATGCGCCCGTCGCGCGCCAGCAGCGGAGCGTGGTCGAGCGCGATGCCCTGCTGCAGGTCGACGAGCCCCGCGAGGCCCTTCGCGCTGAAGCGGTACTTGGCCTCGACGCGCCGGCAGAGCACGCCCGTGTTCGAGCACGGCACATCGAGCAGCACGAGGTCGAAGGTCGATCCGAACGACGCGAGCTGCTCGGGCCCCACCACCTTCACGCGCGCGTGGCCCTTGAAGCGCTGGCGCAGCGCGGCACGCCGCGGCCCGTCGGTGTCGGTCGCGACGACTTCCGCGCGCGGGTGCGCGTTCGCCAGTTGCGCCGTCTTCGTGCCGCGGCCGGCGCAGGCGTCGAGGATCCGCACCGGTTGCAGGTGCCGCGTGGCGTCGACCGCGCGTGCGCTCGCGGGATCCTGGACGCGCGCATCGGGATGCAGCCGCAGGGCCGACATGAGTTGGTCGTGCGCGCCGTCCCAGACCATGAAGCCCGCCGCGTCGTGCGGCGTCATCGGCCATGGAGCCTTCGTGGCGGGGTCGATGCCGCCGGCAGGAATCCCGGTGACGGTGAGCCCTGGCTGCACGAGCGACTGCACCGCCAGCGCAACGGCCTGCTCGAAGCCCTTGGTGCTGGTCCAGTGCTCGAAGAGCGCCCGCCCGATGCTGCACTGCGCCGAGAGCCGCTGGACCTGGTTGTCGGGAAGCAGGGCATCGTTGAGCAGGCGGACGCGGCCATCGGACATCGGCAGGGCATCGCGTCGGTCGCGCCAGCGCGCACCGTCTGCATCCCCATGCTCGAGCACGGGGCCGCGCAGGCCGATCACCTTGCGCAGCACCGCGTTCACGAACGCCGCCGGCCGCGGGTGCACGCGTTCCTTGGTCCACTCGACCGCATCGTCGACCACGGCATGGTCGGGCAGGCGGTCATGGAACAGGAGCTGCGCCGCGCTGGCCATGAGCACGCCGCGCACCTCGGGCTGCACGTCGTCGAAGCGCCGCGTGACGCAGGCGGTCAGCACCGGCACGATCGCTCGCCAGTGCCGCAGCGTCGATTGCTCGATCGCCCGGGCGAGCGCCGCATCACGCGGGTCGAGCCCCGCCGGTGCATCGTCGCCGAAGGCGAACTCCGGGTAATCGGCGGCGTGCCGTGCAAGGCGCGCGAACGCCGCCGCCCGTGCGGGACTGGCGCTCACGCCCGCACCGTGCGCCGGGCCGCCTTGGCGAGCTTCGGCGCGACGTCGGTGCGCTCCCAGGTGAAGGTGCCCTTGCCGCCCTCGCCGGGCTCGCGGCCGAAGTGGCCGTGGTAGGCGGTGGGGGAGTAGATCGGCCGCAGCAGGTCGAGCGTCTCGATGATGCCGGCGGGGGTCAGGTCGAAGTGCGAGCGCACGAGCTTCGCCAAGGCGAGGTCGCTCACCTTGCCGGTGCCGTGCGAGTCGACGAGCACGCTCGTCGGTTCGGCCACGCCGATCGCGTAGGCGACCTGCACCTCGCAGACGTCGGCCAGGTCGGCCGCCACGATGTTCTTCGCGATGTAGCGGGCCATGTAGGCCGCGCTGCGGTCGACCTTGCTCGGATCCTTGCCGCTGAAGGCGCCGCCGCCGTGGCGGCCGCGGCCGCCGTAGGTGTCGACGATGATCTTGCGCCCGGTCAGGCCGCAGTCGCCGTGCGGCCCGCCGATCTCGAAGCAGCCGGTGGGGTTCACGAAGACCTTGATGCCGTCGTGCCACCAGTCACCGAGCACGGGCTTGATGATGTGCCTGGTCACCGCTTCGTGCAGCGCCTTCTGGCGCGTGTTCCAGTCGGGCGTGTGCTGCGTCGAGAGCACCACGTTCTCGATGCGGCGCGGGTTGAGGCCTTCGTACTGCACGGCGACCTGGCTCTTGGCGTCCGGCCGCAGGCCCTTGATGATGCCCTTCTCGCGGACCTCGGCCTGGCGCGCGACGAGCCGGTGCGAGAGCGAGATCGGCAGCGGCATCAGCGAGCGCGTCTCCTTGCAGGCGAAGCCGAACATCATGCCCTGGTCGCCGGCGCCCTGCGCCTTCTTCTTCTTGCCGACCTTGGTGTCGACGCCCTGCGAGATGTTCGGGCTCTGGGCGTGCAGCGTCACCACGACGCCGCAGCTGTCGGCGTCGAAGCCGACGCCGGCCTCGGTGTAGCCGATGCGCTTGATCGTGTCGCGTGCCACCTTCTGCACGTCCACGAAGCCCTTGGTCGTCACCTCGCCGGCCACGACGGCCAGGCCGGTGGTGACGAGCGTCTCGCAGGCCACGCGGCTGCGGGGGTCCTGCGCGAGCATCGCGTCCAGGACGGCGTCCGAGATCTGGTCGCTGACCTTGTCGGGGTGGCCCATCGAGACGGATTCGCTGGTGAAGGTGTGCAGGCCTGCGGGCATGGTGGGGTCCTTGGAAAGCGGAGCGCGGTGGAAATTTGGGCGGGACCTTCCGATTCCACGCTTGGCGGAGTGCCGGAGGGATGCCACGATTGGGGGCCGGATCCTAATCGGCAGCCGCCCGGGCGTGCGCGTGGGCGGTGTCCTACGCTTCCGTCAAGATCAGATGCCCATCGTCACGACCATCCTCGTCGCCGCTGCCGTCGCCCAGGTGCCCGTTCGGGCGCAGGCGAAGGTCGCCGCGTGGGCGTGGGAAGGGGGGCTCCAACTCCAGCAGCTTCCCGTCGGCGCGAACCAGGCACTCGACGCACTCGGTGGACGGCTGACCGGGCGCGCGGGCGCGGCCCAGGCGGCGGATCCGGTCGCGCGTGCCATCGGGCTGGACCGTTGGGTCACGATCGAGTTCCCGCACGGCACCGAACCGGTCGGTGCGTGTGCGATGCTGGCGGGCTCGTGGGAGGGCTTCGAGGTCGTCGAGCCCGACGGCCGAGGCACGCTGGCCGACCTGCCGAACGACCCATCGTTCCCGCAGCAGTGGGCCCTTCGCAACACCGGCCAGACCGGCGGCATCCCGGGCTCCGACGTGAATGCGGTCGCGGCGTGGGACCAAGCCGCGTCGAGTGGGCTCACGATCGCCTTCCTCGATGGCGGGGTGCAGCCGCTGGCCGAGTTCGGCGCGCGCATCCTGCCTGGGTGGAACGTGCCGCAGCAGTCGACGGTGACCGGCGACACGTGCGGCGGCCACGGCACCCACGTCACCGGCATCGCCGCTGCCGCAGGCAACAACGCCGCGCTCATGGCCGGCATGTGCTGGGAGGCGTCGATCCTGCCGGTGGTCATCGTCGACCCGTGCACCTTCTTCGAGCAATGGGTGGCCGAGGGGCTCGTCTGGGCCATCGACCACGGTGCCGACGTGGTGAACATGAGCCTGCAGTCCAATGCCGGCGGGCAACTGCTGCGCGACGCGGTCCTCTACGGCGAGGCGCTCAACGTGCCGATGGTGGCCGCCACGGGCAACAACAACCTGTCGATGCCTGCCTTCCCGGCGCGCTGGCCCGAGACGATCGCGGTCGCGGCCTCCACGCAGTCGAACCTGCGCTGGGTGAATTCGAACTACGGCGCCGAGGTCGACCTGGAGGTCGACCTGGCCGCCCCGGGCGAGAACGTGCTGAGCCTGACCACGACCGGCGGCGTGATCTCGCGCAGCGGCACGAGCATGGCCGCCCCGCACGTGTCCGGTGCCGTGCTGCTCATGCTTGCCGTGAATCCCGCCCTCACGAACGCGCAGGTCCGTTCGATCCTGGCCGCGACCAGCGTCGACATGGCGCCTGCCGGCGTCGACCAGTTCACGGGCGCCGGTCGACTCGATGCCGGTGCCGCGGTGGCGATGGCCGCCTCGCTCGCGCCGTCGCCGGCCGACCTCGACGGTGACGGTGACGTCGACGGTGCCGACCTGGGCATCCTGCTCGTGGGCTGGGGGCCCTGCGGATCGTGCGCATCGTGCCCGGGCGACCTGGACGGCACCTGCGACATCGGCGGCTCGGACCTGGGCGCCCTGCTCAGCGCCTGGAGCCCGGAGTGAGTGCGGTCGACCCCGCCACGCCGGTGCGCGTCGAACTCAGCAGGATCCTCATCCGCGAGATGACCGACATGCAGGTCGTCGAGCTGCGCGACGTCGCCACGGGTCGCTCGTTCCCCATCGTCATCGGCCTGCCCGAGGCGTACGCCATCGAGCGCCGCCTGAAGGGTGAGCAGCCCGAGCGTCCGCAGACCCACGACCTGCTCGACCACGCCATCGAGGCGCTCGGCGCGCGCATCGTGCGGGTCGACATCACCGACCTTCGCGAAGGCACGTTCCATGCGCGGTTGACGCTCGAGTCGGCGCAGGGGCCGGTCGCCCTCGACTGCCGCCCGAGCGATGCGCTGGCGCTCTGCGCCGATGGCCGCGCGGAACTCTGGGTCGCCGAGTCCGTCATCGAGCGCGCGCGCTCCGGTGGCGCGCAGCAGCCGTTCCCGTTCGTCGCCGACGAGGACGACGACGCCGAGGACGAGTGAGCGGGCCCGGAACGGAGTGACCCGACCACCGGCCGCGCAGTTCAGGATGCGTCGATCGCCTTGGGCTGGTCGTCGGCACTGCCCTCACGGCAGCCCGGGCCGAGCAGCTCCTGCAGCACCACCGTGGCGAACGCGCCCGCCGGCAGGTCGAACGCCACACGGATGTACGGCCCGTGCTCGTCGAAGCCGCCCTCGCACTGGGCGTTCGTCACCGTGACGCGCAGCGGTCGGCGCGTCCCCGTCGGCGCGAGCCTGCCCTCTTCGAACAGGGACGGAGCCACGCCGAAGTCATCCATCGCCGCACGCTCGATCTCGCCGGGCGTGCCCTCGGCGAGCCCGAAGTCGCGGCCGGGCATCAGGCCGCTGGGCGAGAGTTCGAACGCGTGCAGCCGAGGCAGGACATCCGAGTCCGGTGCCAGCATGCCGGCATCGATCCTGAACGACCGGCCGCTGCGGTGGTGGTAGGCACGGTCGCCGGCGAGCAGTTCGCCGATCGTGCCGCCGTCGAGCCGGCGCGCCACGATCCGATTGAAGATCGCCGACTGCAGCGCGGCGATCCAGAAGTCCTTCACGATGGTGCCGCCGGCGAGTGCCGCGCGCTCCGGCGTGCCCCCGCGGGCGAGCACCTGCAGCGCCGAGCGTTCGGCGTGGTCGTGCCGGCCCCAGTGCTCCAGCGCAGCCGCGAACTCGCCCCGTTCGTAGCACTCGCGCCGTTCGCGCTGCCGTTCCGGGAACGGCGCGCCGCGCAGCCCGAGCAACTCATCGAGCGCGTCCTGCCACCGGCCGTGCAGCACATGCAGGCCCATCACGTGGTTGTTGGCTCGGTAGCCGAACCGCTGCGGACCGTAGGCATCGGGCGCACCGATGCGGGCCAGCTCCTTCAGGCGCGACCAGACCGTGGTGGCCTTGAGCGGATCGAGCCCGCGGATCCGTATCGCGAAGCGGTTGCCGGCGAGGTGGCCTCGGCGGAGCTTGTTCGCATGCCGGGTCATCCACAAGAGCATGACCTGCGGGTGCTGCAGCTGCACGGCACCCGGTTCGCGCCCGGGCAGATGGATGCTCACCGTCTGCCGCGTCACGGCACGCCGGTCCTTCATGCCGGCGAATCCGATCGCCGACGAAGGCACGCCGAAGTGCTTGGAGAGGACCGACACCAGTTCCACGTGCGGGACATCCTGCTTCTGCACGCCGAGGTAGAGGTGTTCGCCCGCTCCGCTCGGTTCATAGAGCGGGAGTTCCTCGACGAGGAAGTCCTCGGGCCGTTCCTTGATGCGGCCGCCCAGGTCGATCGGCGCCAGCAGGCCGCGCTGCAGGAGCGGTGACGGAATCGCACCCGGGCCCCGGCCATCGTCGTTCGGCGGACCGTCGGGGAGCATCACGATCGCTCCTTGACCTGGATGCCGCTTGCGCGCAGGTGGGCCCGCATCTGCGCGGCCGTGTCGCCGCGATGGTCGATCAGGCAGGCCTGCCAGCCGGCCGCGCGCGCGCCGTCGCAATTCTCGGGCAGGTCGTCGAAGAGCAGGATCCGCGCCGCCGGCAGACCGAGTACCCGGCCTGCATGCTCGTAGATGGCCGACTCGGGCTTGGCCAGGAGCAACTCATGCGAAGCAAGTCGATGACGGAGCTTCGGCAGCACGGGGAACTCG
>JBEGNG010000085.1:0-6733 GCA_041182645.1 Planctomycetota bacterium | reverse complement strand
CGCTCACGCTCGAGGATGGATCGACCGTCACGGGCCGCATCGTCGGCGAATCCGACGGCGTGGTCACGCTGACGACCGACCCGTACGGCAAGGTCCGCCGGGAAGTGCCCGCTGCCCGGATCCGCACGCGTGCTCTCTCCCCGACGAGCCCGATGCCGGCGCACCTGCTCGACAGCTTCTCGAAGGACGACATCATCGACCTGATCGCCTACGTCGAGCAGGCCGGCGCTGAGTGGGCGAACCGGCAGCGCGCGCAGCCCGGGCAGTGATCGGGGGGCCCCCGACGATCATGGATGCGTGTGCGCCGTGCCTGCGGCATGGTCCTTCGCGTGCTTCAGGAACGGGTCGCCGAAGTTGCGCGTGAGGTCATGCCAGACCGCGTGCACGTGGTCGACGCCCGTGGTGCAGTCGAACTCGATCGCGAAGCCGTCACCCACGACCCTGAAGTAGTGGCGATCCGTCGGCGCATCCCCCCCCATCCAGGCGAACACCATCGCATCGACGCTCGCCGTGCGCCACCTCGCAACCTCGGCCTTCTCGAACGTCGGCGCAAGCCGGGCCGCGAACGCGCGCACGAGCGACCAGAGCACGTCGCGCTGCTCGCGGGTCAGGTGCATGGCCTCGAGTCCGGCACGGTCCTTCAACCGCGCTTCGCCACCGGGCACGCCGGTGACGTCGGCGGGCGCCTCGGCACCCAACCTGGCCTTCGCGCGCTGTTCGGGGGTCAGCATGCCCCAGAGCATGAAGGCCAGATCGCGCTCACGGCCGAGCGGCGAGAAGCCGTCGAGCTCGCCGCCCTTCACCGTGAAGGGTGCGGCGCCGATGAACATGGGGGTCACGGTGACCTGCTCCCCGTCGCTCATGACCTGCAGCGACAGATGGTGGCCTTCGAGCCGCATGCCCCAGGGCGGCGTGACCGGGTCACCGAACACGAGCACGTCGTACCAGAGCGGGTTGTAGCGATCGGGTTGGCCCGCGCCGAGCATGCCCTCGAGCGCGAAGACGCCGCGCACGACTTTCCAGCCATGCTCGCTGAGCGCACGCCGCATCATGGCGAGCGCGCGCTCGCGCCGGTCCGGCGTGAGTGCGTCGAGCCTGAGCCCCGGACGGTCCCCGGGTACGAACGACCATGCCGTGCGCGACGGTGCATCGATCGCTGCGGTGGCCTCGGCACGCTGGGCCGGCTCGAGTGCATCGAGGAATGCCTTGGCATCGGCCGCGAGCAGTGCGGCGGGCGTGGGCTCGAGCGCACGCGCTGCACCGAGGGCCATCACGATCGACGCTGCGAGTGCGGTCCGCATGGTGGCGTGATACCGCCACGCCCTACCATCCGTCCATGCCCGTCATCGGAATCACCGCAGACCTCGTCGACGACGGCGGCAGGCTCCGCCACCGCCTCAACGACACCTACGTGCAGGCCGTGCTTCGTGCCGGCGGCACGCCGCTGATCCTGCCGTGCGTCGCCGGCGAACGGGCCCGCATGCTCGAGGCGGTCGACGGCGTCGTGATGACCGGCGGCGACGACATCGACACGCGGGCCCTGGGCATCCCGCTGCATCCGGCCGCCGAGTGCATGCTTCCCGAGCGGCAGGAGTCGGAGTTCGCGACCCTGCGCTGGCTCGACGAGCACCCGAACGTGCCCGTCCTCGGCATCTGCCTGGGCATGCAGCTCATGGGCGTGCACCGGGGCTGCCGCCTGATCCAGCACCTGCATGACGAGATCGCCGACGGCGAACGCCACCGTCATGATCGCATCCACGCGGTCGAGAGCCTGCTCGGGAACGGACCCGTGGCCAGTTGGCACCACCAGGCACTCGGTGACGCCGGCCCCTTCGAACTCATCGGCCGCAGCGACGACGGCGTGATCGAGGCGATCCGCGACCCGGGTCGGCCGTTCTACGTCGGCGTGCAATGGCACCCCGAACGCACGCCTGACCGGCTGATGGGTGATGGCATCGTGCAACGACTCGTCGAGGCGAGTCGATGACGGCGACCCTGGGCTACTGCACCAACGTGCATGCGGGCGCCACGCTGGCGCAGGCGAAGGAGCAGCTCGACCGGCATGCGACGGCGGTCCGCCGCGAACTGGGCGTCGAGTGGCTCGACATCGGGCTCTGGCTCAGCGCGCGCGCGGTGTTCGAGCTCAAGGAGCAGGCATCGGGCGTCGAACGCCTCCGTGCATGGCTGGACGAGCGCGGCCTGCGCGTCTTCACGATCAACGGCTTTCCCTACGGCGACTTCCATGCCGACCGGGTGAAGCAGGCGGTCTACGAACCCAACTGGGCCAACGCGCGGCGGCTGCTCTTCTCGATCGACCTGGCCGACATCCTCGTCGGGCTCGTGCATCCCGGTCGCCGCGAAGCCGGCATCAGCACGCTGCCCCTGGGGTGGCGGCTCTCGTTCTCGCTCGAAGGCTGCGGCAGCAGCGTCGGGCTCGCGAGCGCGCAGCTCGAGCAGTTCGCGCGCCACGCGCAGCGGCTCGAGGACCGCACGGGCATCTGCGTGCACCTGGACCTCGAGCCCGAGCCCGGCTGCATGCTCGACACCTCGCGCGACGTGACGGGCTTCTTCGACCAGGTCCTGCGCCGGCGCGCCGGTGAACCGGATCTGCGCCGATACATCCGCGTCTGCCACGACACGTGCCATGCCGCCGTGATGTTCGAGGACCAGGCTGACGTGCTCAAGGCTTATCGCGATGCGGGCGTCAGGGTGGGCAAGGTCCAGCTCTCGAGCGCGATCGAGTGCCCATCGAGCGACCGAGCCTTCCGGGCGCTCCGGCACTTCGACGAGCCCGTCTACCTGCACCAGACCTGCGTGCTCGACGGCGCCGGCGAGCGGCACCTGTACACCGACCTTGACCGTGCCTTCGACCACGCCCCTGATGGCTTGTGGCGCACACACTTCCACGTGCCGCTGTACGCGGACCGCATCGGCCAGGGCGGCGTGCTCGGCACGACGCAGGCCGACGTCGTCTCCTGCCTGGCGGCGATCCGACCCGAGGACGGCATCACCGACTTCGAGGCCGAGACCTACGCCTGGGGCGCGCTGCCGATCGAGCACCGGACCACGTCCCTGGCCGAGGGCATCGCGCTCGAACTGCGCTGGGCCGCCGCGCGCATGGATGAGTGCGGCCTGCGCCGGTGAACCACGCGGCCTCCGGCTCGACGCACGGGGAATCCCGGACCGCGCGGTAGGCTCCGCGCATGGCGAATGGAGATCGCACGCGGCGCAGGCAGGACGACGAGCAGCCAGGCCTCTTCGACCACATCGTGGCGGCCGACCTCGAGGGCATCGATCCACCCTCCGTGGACGGCGTGCCCGAGTACCACGTGCATGAACCTGCCGCACCGGCACCCGGCCAGACGCTCGCTGCGTGGGGTGATGAGGATCCCACGCTGACCGCTCCGCGTGTCGTGGAACCGACCGATGCCTGGGAATCGATCGAGCCCAAGGCGGAAGCCTCGGTCGAGGCACCGGCAGCCGAACCAACGGCCGAGACACCGGTCGAAGCCGTCGTGGAAGCCGCGGCCCCTTCACGCGACTGGATCGAACCGGAGTCGCTCGTCGAACCCGAGTCGAGTGAGCCGGGGGTGACCGAGCCCGTGATGATCGAGGCTGAGGTCGTCGAGCCAGCGTCGATCGACGAGCCTCAACCCATCGCTGAAGTCACCGAAGGATCTGCACTCCCGGAAGTCGTCGAAGACGTCGCAGTCTCCGAAGTCGCCGCTGCCGTCGAGGAGCCAGCGGTCGCCCAGGATGTGGCGGTCATCGAAGCCGCCGTTGTCGTCGAGGGACCCACCGTTGCCGAAGACGTCACAGCCGTCGAAGCCGTCGCTGCCGCCGAGGAACCCGCGGTCACCGAGCCCATCGCTGCGGTCGAAGCACACGTGAGCGAACCTGCCGCGATGCCCTTCAAGCGCGTCGAACCCGTCGAGCCCGCCGGGCGCGAACCCGTGATCGCGCTGCATGGCATGCCGAGCCGGCGCAGCGAATCGACGAAAGCCGAGGGTGCCATCGACTCGACGGAGCCCCGCCGCGCCGTGGCCGAGCCGGCACCGGTGGCGCAGCCTCTGCCCAGGCATGGCCCCTGGGCGTGGCTCGAACTCACGCGCATCTCGAATGTCCTGACGGTCGCCACCAATGCGCTCGTCGGGCTCTGGATCGCCCACCTGCTCGCAGGCCAGGCGACGATCGAGGGTTTCCTCGCCTGGATGCCGCGTCATGTCGGCATCGTGGCCGGCACCTGCCTCCTCTATCTCTTCGGGATGGTGCTCAACGACATCCTCGACCGCGACCTCGATGCGGCCGAGCGACCGACGCGTCCCTTGCCGAGCGGCCGGGTCGCCCTGCGACCGGCGATCCTGCTGGCCGCGACGCTCGTCTCGACCGGCGTCTGGCTCGTCGGTGGCGGATCGTTCCCGATCCCGGGACTCGCGGCGATCGCCGTCGGCCTTGCCTTCGGGAGCTTCGCGAAGGGCAAGCGCAACGCGATCCAGTGGCTCGGCGAGGCGTGGGCGGTGGTCGGCGTCGGCGCCATCCTCTGGAACTGGCTCGACCACTGGCGTCATGCCGAGCTGCGCACGCCCTGGGGCTTCGAAGCCGTGCTGCTGCTCGTCGGGTCGATCGTGGCGTACTCGCTCGTGCACCGCTCCTGGCGCGGCAGCGTCGTGCTGCTGGGTCTGTGCCGTGCGCTTGCCTACTGGTGCGCCACCCTGTCGGTGATGAACGTGTCGGGCATGCAGTACAACGGCTCGTCGGCGAGCGCATGGGGGTTGGTGCTCTTCCCGGGCCTCATCGCCATGGCCTCGACGATCGCCGTGTCCCTCATGGCCCGTGACGAGGCCGCGGCGACCGATGCCTCGCAGCCATCGGCCCCCAAGCCCACGCGCATCTGGGTGCGCGTGCTGCTCGTGGCCGCGGTGCTCGTGCCGTGGGCGTTCAGCCCCGTGGTCGCCGGCGGGGCGCGCGGCATGCTGCAGGTCATGACGATCGTCGCCCTGCCGATGGCGCTCTTCTGCGCCGGGATCTTCCTCGTGAAGGGCCTGCACGCCGAGCGCGCCATGCGCAGCCACCCCACGCGCATCGCCGGCGGCGTCGCCGCGTGGCTCGCGGCATTCTGCCTGCTCGATGCGAGCACGCTCAGCGTGCTCGGCGCTCCCGGCCTCTCCGTCGTCGCGCTCGGCTGCTGGTGGGTCACCCGCGCCGCGCAGCGCCGCGTCGCGGGGTCGTGATGCAGCGCGTCGCCGTCCTCAACGTCGTCGGGCTCTCGCCGTCGCTGCTCGGTGCCGGTGCGCCGAGGCTGCGCGACTTCGCCAGGAGCGTGGGCGGCGTGCGCACGATGGTCGCCCCGGTGCCGGCCGTCACGTGCGCGGCACAGGCCACGATGCTCACGGGGACCGACCCTGCCGTGCACGGCATCGTCGGCAACGGTTGGTTCGACCGCTCGCTCAACGAGGTCCAGTTCTGGAAGCAGTCGGCGGCGCTCGTCCAGGCCCCGCGCGTCTGGGACGAGGCACGCGCGCGCGATCCAGGCTTCACCGGCGCGAACACCTTCTGGTGGTACGCCATGCATGGCTCGACGGACGTGACGGTCACGCCGCGCCCGCAGTATCCGGCCGACGGCCGCAAGATCCCCGATGTCTGGACCGATCCGGCAGGCCTGCGCGACACGCTGCAGCACGAGCTCGGCCGTTTCCCGCTCTTCAACTTCTGGGGCCCCAAGGCCGGCATCCAGAGCACCGACTGGATCGCCCGCGCCGCGATGGCGGTCGAGGACCGCTTCGCACCGACGCTGCAGACCGTCTACCTGCCGCACCTGGACTACGTGCTCCAGAAGCATGGACCCGCTGCACGCGAGACCCAGCAGGACCTGCGCGAGATCGATCGCGTCGTGGACGTGCTGCACGGGTTCTTCACCAGCCGCGGCGTGCGCGTCATGATCGTGAGTGAGTACGGGATCGCCCCCGTTTCGCGCGCCATCTGCCTGAACCGCGAGCTCCGCGCCGCCGACCTGCTCGCGCTGCGCGAGGAGCGCGGGACGGAACTGCTCGATGCGGGCCAGAGCGATGCCTTCGCGGTGTGCGACCACCAGGTCGCCCACGTCTACGTGCGGCATGCGCGCGACGTCGGTCGCGTCGCGCACCTGCTCGAACGCGTGGCGGGCGTCGAGTCGGTGCTCGACCGTGCGGCGCAGGATGCCCTGGGCATCGGTCACGCGCGCTCGGGGGACCTGCTCTGCATCGCCGAGGCCGATGCCTGGTTCGCGTATCCCTGGTGGCTGGACGATGCTCGCGCGCCCGACTTCGCGCGGACGGTCGACATCCACCGCAAGCCCGGATACGACCCGTGCGAACTCTTCATGGACCCGACGCGGCCGTTGCTGGGCCTGCGGACCGCTGCGAAGCTCGCGCTGCGCAGGCTCGGCATGCGCAACCTGCTCGACGTCGTGCCGCTCGATCCCTCGCTCGTGCGCGGCTCGCATGGACGCAGCGAGGTCGCACGCGGCCTCGAACCGATCCTGCTCTGCGACGATGACCGTCTCGATGCCCAGGTGCCGATGCGTTGCGTGAAGGACCTGATCCTGCGGCAGGTCTTCGGATCATGAGGATCCTGTGGGCCGTGCTTGGGATGCTGCTGCTCGGCGCCGTGTGGGCCGTGCGTGATCCGATGGCCGGCGCACCCGAGGCGTGCGATGCGCCGCCGTGGGAGTTGCTCGAGCAGGCCCGTCGCGATG
>JBEGNG010000084.1:0-6743 GCA_041182645.1 Planctomycetota bacterium | reverse complement strand
GCTCGCGCGAACGAGGCATGCCGGCGCCCCACAGGGAGCGACGGCCGCACGAGCAACGCAGCTCGCGCGAACGAGGCATGCCGGCGCCCCAAAGGGAGCGACGGCCGCACGAGCAACGCAGCTCGCGCGAACGATCAGCCGAACGCTGACGAGCGAAGCGCCGCTACCCGCCAAAAACGGGAGCAGCCGCCTCCCCTCGAAGCGGCTGTCCCAAGATCGGCTGTTGTCCTGCGGCACATCATTGCAGCGGCCGACCGGAGTCCCTCAAACTCCCTCCACCAACACCATCGGTTTCACGACGACGCCCCACAAGGCAAGGTTCAGATTTTTTGCGACGCCCCATTGCATCGACCCGGCACCCATGTTCTCGGCGCCGGGAATCCACGCTCCGTGCAGGGCCGGCGGCGGCGACGGCGGCCGCGCCGGATCGCACGGCGGAACATGGCCGTGACGGCAGCACGACATGGCACGATGCATCACGGCCTGCACGGCCGCGGCAAAGCCGCATCGCGCGATGGATCCCGGCGCCGACGCACCGGCACGGGCTCGCCGTTGGACGCAGCCGCATCACGCTCGTGGTCGCTGGCGTACCACGCAAGCCAACGATCGCGCAGGTCGTCGCCCCCTGCCGTGGCCAGGTCGACCCACTCATGCACCAGCGCACCGCCGGGCAGGTCGCGGACCGGGTCCTGCAGCACGGCGTTGAACAACAGGTCGTGGAACGCATCGTCATCGAGGTGATCGGTCGAACTGAAGTAGATGTCATGCCACGACAGCGCCGTGATCACCAAGGCCACCCGACGCATGCGGCCGTGCGGGCACGACGGATCGTGCGGCGCGAGGTCCACGCCGAGCGACATGACCTGCGCGAGGTTGGTCGTCAGGGGTGCGCGTTCGGCATCATGCATGATCGTGCAGACCATGCGATCACCGTGCACCCCCTGCGCCACCAGGTCATCGATGGCCTGCTCCCGTGCCGCACGCTTGACGGCCATGTGGGCGGTGATCGCGGCCGGATCGAGCTGCCGTGACGCCCACTCGAGCGCCATGACCCATGCCGGATCCGGGGTGCGTGACGGCTCGATGGGCAGCCAGGTCGGCCCCGGGCCGGGAGAAGACCCATCATGCCCGGGCGCGCCGCCCGTCGGTTCGTGCAAGGCGATCGATGCGATGCTGGCCACCATGTATCCCCCTTGAACCGTGCGGTTCGATGGATGGGTTCGTGAAGGGCCGGCGGACACGCTGCCACCGACCGTGCACGCACATCCTCACCGCCCGTTGAAGGGCACCCCGAAGAACCGCAGGATTTTCGGTGCAGCCCGTGCAGATGTGCCGAGTGCGGTCTCGCGCTGCGCTCAGGCGTTCGGCTCCCAGCCCAGGCCCGTGGCACGCAACGGTGCGCTGATCCCGAGGATCCCGAGCGAACCATCGGCGGCGACCGAGGCGAGCGCGGCGACCGAACGCTTTCGGATGCCGAGGAAACCGCTCGTTCGGGCGACGATGGCGATCACGGAGCCCGGCTGGTTCATGATGCCTGTCGCTTCCTTGCATGTGGCGAGCGTGGGATGCACGGTCCGCAGGGACGCGATCCGATCCGCCAGGCTGGCGCCGGCCGTCGCCGGGAGGAGTTCGGCGAACGGTCTCAGCATGCCGCGGGCACCGATCGCGCGCGGACTCACGGCCACCTGGGTGAGCGAACACCGCACGGCCTGCGCGAGCGTGCACACATCACCCGACCACGGGCACGTCATGCACTGGTCCGGGAGCGCCCACGCCCCATCGACGTCGCTGCGCTTGAGCAGCGTGCGATCGACCACACGGCTGGTGACCGTGCAGCGCTCGACCTCGTCCCGGAGCAGGACCTTCCCCGTGACGGCGCACACGACGGCTTCATCCTGCGCGCCCCAGCGCGACGGATCACGCTGACTCGCCACCATGCGGTCTCGGCGCACGATGCGCCCGCTGACCATGCTGCGGCCGGCTTCGGAGCGCAGCAGCCACTCGCCGCTGCGGCTGTCACGCACGAGCTCGCTCGGGTGCGCCACCGCGCCGCTGACCGCGCTGCGCTGCGCCTGGTCGCGCCGGAGCGGTCGTCCGCTGACTGCGCTGGCGACCGATGCCGCCGGCACCATGCGTGCGCCGGTGAATCCGCAGGTCACGAGGCGATGCAGCAACGCACGTTCACCCGTGACCGCACACGCCTCGGTCCATGACTCGGGCACGGCAGCGCCCGTGACGCTGCAAGCCACCAGCGGCGCGGAGACCACGCTGCCGCCGCCATGCACCCACAGCGCAGCCTCGTACGGATGACCCTCGACGACCACGGTCGCCGCAACCTGCACCGAAGCCGAGATGGTGCCATCGAGCGCCACGAGGCTCGCGGCCACGGTGCACCGATGGTCCTGCGCGACCTTGGGCGCCTGCGTGCGCTCGGCGCGGGACAGTTCCTCCGTGCAGCGTTGACCGTAGAAGTCGACGAATCCGCGCACGCTCGGGTCGGCCAGGGCGACCTGCTGCGCCTGGTCCAGGAGCGATGCCGGCAGGTCAGGATCGTCGAGCGTGGCATCGGTGATGGGTTCACCCGATCCAAGGCTGCGTGCAGGCGCCCGACCGTGGTCGATGATCGTGTCGTAGCTGTCGAAACCATTGCTCACCCGCACGCAGACCTGCATCCGCCCGGAGAAGGATGGTTCGCGCACGCGCTCCGCGAGGGCCGTGACCTGTGCACCGAGCCCACGCTCGCCCGCCCACGACTGCACCGCCGCCCGGATCGAGTCCGCATCGGGTGCGGCCACGCGCCGAACGCGGTGCGCCGATCGGCTCGACCATCTGGCCACGAGCCGCTCGAAATCGGTTGACCCGGGCGCGAGGCTGCGCACGCCGACGGGCACCTGCCGCGCAAGCGAGGCCTGCACCCGCGTACCGCGCTCCAGGAACGAGATCGTGTCGGCGCCCTCAAGGGCCGGCTGGGCGCCCTCCGCAGCCAGCGCGTCCATGACGAAGGTCCGTGCATCGAGGGAGGGTTCGCACCGGCGCAATGCCGGCGGCTTGGCCCCGGTTCGGTGCAGCGCATCGAGCTGGCCGAGCGTGACGTCGATCTGCTGCTCGTGCTCCGCCATCGTCCGCTTGGCCTCGCTCCAGCTCTCCTGCTTCGCGCGCAGATCGAGCCCCACGTCCTGCCCGCGCAGGGAACGCAGCACGAGGTCGCGCAGCGACTCCTCGAAGCCATCGTCGTCGTCGGTGCCGGTCGACTCCAGGATCGCCTCGATGTCGCCGACGCTCGCCGCGACGGTCTGCAGCTTCGTGGCGAGCAGGCCCACGACCTGCTCCTCGAAGGTGCCGCCGAGCACCACGTTGAGGATCTCGACCGACCGGTGCGAACTGCCCAAGCGCTGGATGCGGCCGATGCGCTGCTCGAGCCGCATGGGGTTCCAGGGCAGGTCGATGTTGACGAGCACATTCGCCGCCTGCAGGTTGACGCCTTCGGCACCCGCATCGGTGCTGACGATCACCTGCACCCGGGGCGGGTTGGCCTGGAAGGCTTCGACATGCGCGGCGTTGCGGTCGCCCTCGCCGCCGCGGATGGTGCCCACGGCGAAACCACCCGCCTCCAGCAAGCGGACCAGCATCGACTGCGTCTCGCGCCGGCCGGTGAAGACCACGGCTCGGAAGGATGCACCACGGGCATCCCGCAGCGCCCTCAGCAGCTCCATCAGCATGCGCGCCTTTGAACCGCCCGCCGGATCACGCTCCAGCGACCGCAGCTCCGCAAGCGCCTCGCCGCAGGCGGCGTTGCGCGTGGCCATCGTCTCGAGCTGCGCCTCGAGTGCCTCGCGGCTCGAGGCCTGCGCCTGCAGCACGCTGATCTGCGCCAGGCGCCCCAGGTCGGGTGCGAGGCCGGACACGATGTCGAGGACCTTGCGCTCGATTGACGACGGCTTGGCCCGCTCCATGCGCACGATGCGCTCGGGGAAGACGAGTTTGGCATCGCCACGCCGCGTGCGCGCCACGTACTGCGACAGGATGCCACGGAAGGCCTCGACCTTGTCGGGGCGGATCGAGCGGCCGGTCGCATCGGTGCAGTACGTGCGCTGGAACTCCGCGGGCTTGCCGAACGGGTTGCGGTGCCCGCGGGCCGCGGCCATGCAGTCCACCAGGCTGTAGAGGTCCCACAGGCGGTTCTGCATCGGCGTCGCCGTCAGCATGAGCACGAACGGGAATCGCCGCGCCGCCATGGCATCACGGACCGCCTTGGCCATGGCCGGGGGTGCATCCGGGTAGAGGTTGCGCAACCGGTGCGCCTCGTCCAGGATCAGCATGTCGAAGGTCCGGTCGGGCACGTCGGCGAGCCGGCTGCGCGCCGTCTCGTAGGTCGTGACGACCAGCTGGGCACCGGAGTCGACCAGGCCGTCGAACTCGGCGCCCGATCCGTGCACGCCGGCGATGCCGAACTTCTCCTGCATCTCGTCGACCCATTGCTTCAGCAGCACCTTCGGTGCAAGCACCAGCGTTCGGCGCACGCGCTCACGCACCATGAGTTCACTGAGGACGAGCCCCGCGCTGATGGTCTTGCCCAGGCCGACGTCGTCCGCCAGGAGCGTCACGGGCAGGCGCCGGCAATAGGTGATCAGGTTTCGGACCTGGTGTGCGAAGGGCTCGACACGGTCCTTCCACGAGGCTGCGCTGCGGATGTCGTCGGCACCGTGGATCACGATCGGGTCGGCCAGCGACCACTCGAGCGCCGCGCGATGGAGCACGAACTCCTGCTCGGTCGCTGCAGGCGGCATGGGGGGAACGTCGAGTGGGAGGACGTTGGGTGGCAGCGGCGTGCTCATCGCGGTGTGCTCAGGTCGATCGTGTCTTGCCCCGGTCGTCGCGCTCAGGGCCTGAACGCGCGGGGATCGATGGGGTGACCGCCGAACTCGTTGGCGGTCCGGACCCACGTCCGGACCGGGATCTCGGCGCATGGCTTGACCCACTCGATCTCCACGTCCATCGATTCACCGTCCAGGAGCGTGCGCAGGTTCCCGTGGGTGCGCACCCAGGGCCAGAGCGGCTCGAGCCAGGCATCGACGAGCAGGCCACGCGCCGTCACGCGCCAGGTCTCGCGAAGGCCGCCCGCGCCCGAACGCACGCACTCCCGCAGCGGCTCCAGGAACGGCAGCCGCATCAGCACGTCGCGTTGCGGCAGGTGCGTCGAGCGCACCTCGCCGCAGTCGGCGATGAACAGCTCGTGGGCGGCGTCGGAGATCCCGCCCACGGCCTCGTCGGCGACGCAGACGATGGATGACGCTCCCGCCGCAACCGTGAACGGGACGCGCGCCGTCCGGATCGTGCAGCCATCCGCACCGACGCGCCGGACCGTGACCGAGGATGACCACGCGTCGGGAGCATCATTCATCACCACGACCTGCACGACGCCGTCGCGCGGCACCAGGGCGACGGTGCGCGGTGCGCAGGCATCACGCACCGCATGGAACGCCGGCTTCGGTCGCCCCGCGACATCGATGACGCTCCAGCTCGGCCCGGTCCAGACGTCGTTCCATTGCCAGAAGAGCGCGCCCATGCAGCGCGGCCGGTTGGCGCGGTACCACTCGATCGCCCAGCGCATCGCACGCGCCTGCAGCGCCTGCCCCTGCCAGACCCACGCCCCGAAGTCCTCGGTGGCCGTGAACCACTGGGGGAGCACCTTGCCGTACTGCTCCTCGTCGCCGCCCCACGCACGCTGGCGCACCGCGATCGCCGGATGCCCGATGCGCAGCGCCTCGTCACCGACGGCACCACGCCAGGTGCAGACCGCCGGCTGGCTCTGCTGGCCGAACTCGCTGCAGAACCGCGGCACCTGCTGGCGATACGCATCGAGCTTCAGGTCCCAGGTGTGGCGGTCGCCACGATCGGGATCGTTGGGATGGATGTCCAGCGAACCCGACCAGGGACTCTCGGCCCAGTAGGGCCGGGTCGGGTCGAGTTCCGCGCAGATCGCGGGAAGCCACTCCAGCCAGATGCGGCGACCCCAGCTCTGCCCCTCGCTCAGCCGCTCGCGGAAGCCCCACGAGAACCAGGCGAGGATGTCCTCGTTGCCACCACACCAGAGCACGACGCTCGGATGCGCGCTCAGCCGCGCGACCTGGTGACGGGCCTCGGCCTTGATCGCATCCTCGAACGGCTGCTCCTCGGGATAGGTCGCGCACGCGAACATGAAGTCCTGCCAGACCATCAGGCCCAGCTCATCGCAGGCCTCGTACCACCACTGCGGCTCGTACTGCCCGCCGCCCCAGACGCGCAGCATGTTCAGGTTCGCCTCGCAGGCCTGCTCGAGCAGTCCGCGCGAGCGGGCACGGTCGCCGCGCATGGGGAACGGCGACTCGGGGATCCAGTTCGCGCCGCGGCAGAACACCGGCACGCCGTTGACGCGCAGCGCGAACGCGGCACCCGAGCCGTCGGCATCGGGCGCCGTGTCGAGCGCGACCGAGCGCAGGCCGATGCGCCGCGACCACGAGTAGAGGAGCGACCCGGCCGAGCGCAGCCGCACCGTCAGCGGGTGCAGGCGCTGCTGGCCCATGCCGCGCGGCCACCAGAGCGGGGGCCGGTCGATCGTGAGCGCCATCGTCACGGATGCACCGCGGACGCGTGCGCGTTCCGTGATCACCCGGCCGTCGTCGAGCACCAGCTCCACCTCGAGCTCGAGCCCGTCGGGCACGAACCCCTCGCGCGCGAACTCGAGCTCCGCGTGCACGTCGATG
>JBEGNG010000083.1:0-6753 GCA_041182645.1 Planctomycetota bacterium | reverse complement strand
GTCAGGAGTCGACCCCGACACCCGTCCAATCACCAGAGGGAGCCGCCGCAGCGGCGACCGCTGAAGCATGAGTGCCCGCAGATGGAGGCACCGCCGGACTCTGCGGAACCACGTGCGTCAGGAGTCGACCCCGACACCCGTCCAATCACCAGAGGGAGCCGCCGCAGCGGCGACCGCTGAAACTTCGGGAGCCGCCGCAGCGGCGACCGCTGAAACTTCGGGAGCCGCCGCAGCGGCGACCGCTCCATCAATGCGCGGCCGCCGTCGCCTTTCCGCGCGACGTCAGGAACAGCCCGAGGAAGATCACCGTCAGCACCACGGGCAGGATCGCCACCTGGCCGAGCGCATGCAGACCCGCATTCGCCTGGATCGTCGCCCACTGCGCGGCCTCCGCGCTGCCCGCCGCCGCGGCCTTCAGCGCATCGGCGGTGGTCCCCTCGGGGATGCCCGCCGCGATGCCCGCGTCGTACCACTTGCCGATCACCGGCAGCACGAAGCCCGCGCTCAGCATGCCAGCGCCGCCCATGATCGCGAGGCCGAGCGCGCCCGTCTGCGGGAAGCGCTCGTTCACGTAGCCGAGCATCGTCGGCCAGAAGAAGCACACGCCGAAGGCAAACACGGTCGCCGAGGCGAACAGCACTGGCCCCGTCGAGCGGCTCATCAGGAAGAGACCGGCAGCGCTCAGGACGGCGCTCGCGAGCAGCATGCCCATCGGCTGCAGGCGATGCACGAACGCGCCCGCGAACTGGCGGCCGACGGCCATCAGGCCGGTGATCCACACCAGCACGAGGATGCCCGACACGCCGGCGTTCTCGAGGATGCTCGGGATCCACTGGCCCGGACCAAGCTCGGTGGCCGCGGTCATGAGCATGCACACCACCATGAGCAGGAAGATCGGGTTCAGGCACGCCTTGAACATGTCGCCCGTCGAGACGCCCATCGCCACGCGCTCGGTGCGCGGCATCGACTGCCCGATGAACATGTAGCCGTACATCGCCAGCGGCACGAGCATCGTCGCGAACTGCACCTTCCAGCCGAGGCCGGCCTTCGCCAGCGCGAACGCGAGCAGCCCGCCGATCACGATGCCGCCCGGGAACCACACGTGGAACTGGTTCAGGCGCGTCGTCTTGTTGTCTGGGTAGAGCGCCGCGATCAGAGGATTGCAGGCAGCCTCGACCGAGCCGTTGGCGATGCCGAACAGCAGCGTGCCGAGGAAGAGGCTCCAGTAGTCCCACGCGAAGATGGTGAGCAGGATGCCTGCGAGGTGTCCGACGAACGCCAGTTTGACGATGCGGCCCATGCCGATCGCATCGCACAGTGGGCCGCCGAAGATCATCGCCAGCGTGAAGCCCCAGAAGGCGGTGCCGTTGATCCAGCCGACCTGCTCATTGGTCAGGCTGAACTCAGTCGTCCAGGTACCCATGGCTCCGCCGCGCAGGGCGAAGCTCATGGCGGTGACGATGAGCGCGAGGCAGCTCGCGTTGAAGAGGCGCGACGCGTTCGGTGCATTCGACATGGTGTGTGCTCCAAGGTGTGACGGGACGGGGCCGTACGACTCGCCTTGGACGCGAAGACTACGGGCGCGCGTGTGCGACCGCAAATCGCCGACCGGCACGGTCGCTCAGGCTCAGCCCGTCCAGTTCGAGAGCATCTCGGCGATATCCGCCGAGTCGACGATGCCATTCCCGTCGAGATCGGCGGGCGAACCGCTCGCGCCCCAGGCATTCAGCAGGATGCCGAGGTCGATGCTGTTGATCGAATTGTCGCCGTTGAGGTCTCCGACGGGCACGGTGCCGCCGTGGAAGAGGTGTTCCGCGGGCACGGCACCCGAGGCGCCGTTCGGACCGTTCCACGAGAGGATCACGCCAGCGCCGCCACCCGCCTCGAAGAACTCGACGCGCAGCCGATGCTTGCCCGCGCGCAGGGCGCGTATGCCCGTCACCGAGACCATGCCGTGCAGCCCATCGTTGTTCGCCACGAGATCGTCGCCCAGGAAGAGCTTGGAGCCGTCGTCACTGCTGATGGTCAGCGACCAGAGGCCCGTGACCGGGACATTGAGCCAGCCGGTGTAGACCGCGCCGACGTTGTCCGCACGCCCGCTGCCCGCGAACACGTCGCCGGTCGACGGGATGTTGATCACGGGAACGACCTCGCCCGCGTAGCTCGTGAGCTGCGAGAAGTCTGGCAGCACGGTCGGCGCCTCGAGCGCGTAGTAGGCGACGTCGACGCCCGGCAGCGTGCCGATGGGATTCTCCGGCTGCCGCGCGACGAGCGACTCGATCACGGCCACGGCCGACGAGGTCTGGCCGCTTGCCGGCTCGACCAGCGTGTACGAAAGGGACTGCTCGCCGGGCGTACTTCCCGTATTGGCGACAAGCAGGCGATCGCGCGCGCCAGCGGTGCCCTCGACGAGCGTGACCGCCGCGCCGCCCGACGTGGTGGCGCTGAACGACTGGATCTCGAGCGGATCCATGTTCGCGTCGAAGTCGTTGGCGAGCACATCGAGCTCGACCGATGACTCTGTGGTCGTGAGGACCCGATCGTCGCGGGCGATCGGTGCCTGCGGGCTGCCAGCGGCGATGGCGTACTCGACGGCGCGCTGCAGGTTGATTCGCCCCCAGCCCCACGACTCGTTGTCGGCGGCACCCCAGAAGTCGCAGCTGTGGGACAGCACATGCTCCGCATGCGCGGCCGTGAGCGCCGGGTTCGCCGTGCGCACGAGCGCAAGTGCGCCGTTCGCCACCGGAGTCGCCATGCTCGTGCCGCTCGCGAGCCCGTATCCGCCCGTGCGAACCGAGCTCAGGATCGAGACGCCGGGCGCGAAGAGGTCGACGCCGCGGCCGTAGCTGCTGAAGGACGCGCGCTGGTCCGACTGGTTGCTCGCACCGACCACCACCACGCTCGGGAAGTCCCAGCCGGAATGGTTGGTCGACGAGTTGCCCGCCGCCCACAGCATGCTCGCATCGAGCGATCGCACGAACTGCCCCGTGGTCTCGATCGGCTCGTAGCCGATGCCCGAGTAGCTCGTGCTGATGACCTTCGCGCCGTTCTGCGCGGCCCACTGCACGCCTTCGAGCAGGTTCGACATCGCCGCGCCGCCGTTGGCCGCCTCGCTCACTCGGATCGGCATGATGCGGAAGTTCCAGCCCAGGCCGCTCACGCCGACACCGTTGTTGCCAGCGGCCGCAGCGCAGCCCGCGACGTGCGTGCCGTGGCCGTGGATGTCGGTCAGGTCGCCGCCATCAACCTCCGCGATGTCGCTCGCACTGTTGAAGCCGGGGACGCGGTTGGCGAGGTCTTCGTGAGGCACGATGCCCGTGTCGGTGACGGCGATGATGATCTCGCTCGCGCCGTCGGCGCGCACGATGTCCCATGCCAGCGCCGACTTCATCATCGTGTGGTGCCACTGCTCGGGGTAGCGCGGGTCGTTCGGAGTCGCGAGCGGATACAGCGTCCAATCGGGGCATGCGTACTGGAAGAGCCCCGTCTTCATGAGTCGCTCCGCGACCGACTTCTCGCTCGCACCGACCGCGAGCGGGACGGGCGCGACCTCGACCACGAAGTCGTCGGTGCGCGGGTTGCGCCGATGCGTCCACTCGCCGAGGAGCGCCAGCGCGCGGGCGCGATCGGCGCGGCCGAGGTCCTGCCTCGGGCGCACGATCAGCGCGCCGCTGAACTCCCGCTCACCCGCGATCTCGGTAAAGTCCGCGGGCGCGGCGTGCGTGACGGGTGGCTTCGCGGGCTGGGTGGCGGCGAAGCAGGCGGCGGCGAGGAGGGCAGAGGGAAGCAGGGCGGATCCTTGGAGCGTGGGGTGTTCCAGTATGTACGCAGGCGGTCGGCTTCATCGCCCGAAACCGTCGGAATTGGCGCAACAGCGGGATCCCGCAAGGCTCTCGGCACTCGGGGGGCGAGAGGCTCCGAAACGAAAGCGGCCCCCTGACCAAAGTCAGGGGGCCGCGAAGAGTCTTCTCAAGCGAACTTCGCCGACTCGTGCTTACGGGCACGCGCCCCACGCGCCGAGCATGGCAGCGAGGTCCTGCGGACCAACCACGCCGTCGCCATCGAGATCGGCAGCGCCGGTGCCACCCCACGCGCCGAGGAGGTTCGCGAGGTCCGGTGCACCGACTGCGCCATCGCCGTCGAGGTCAGCCGGGCAGAGCGAGCCCTGCGGTCCGCTGATGTTGACGAAGCCCGACACCGGCACGGTCGAGCCGAAGCCACCGACGCAGATGTAGTAGGTGGTGCCGGCGACGAGGTCCTGCGTGAGCGGGAACCCTGCGAAGCCGCCCGTCGCGCCGTTGTTGGTCGCGTCGATCCAGCTGCCGTAGGCATTCGTGCCGCCCGCTGCCTCGAAGCAGGTCGGTGCGTCATCGTTGTAGGCGATGGTGCTGAACGGCGCGCCCGTGCCCGGGCACGTGGTGCCGATCGCCATGCGGGTGTCGCCCGAGTCGCACGCCTTGATGGTGAACGCGCCCGTCGCCGTCGGGGTGAAGGCGAACCACTGCGCGTTGTAGACCTGGATCGAGGTGGTCTGGGCCGCATCGGTGTAGACGATCGGATTCGCGCCCGGGTTCGCGGTCGAGGAGATCGCGTTGTCGCCGTAGACCGCGGTCGCAGCGCTGGCGCATAGCGGATCGGGCGGCAGGGTCACGCGCAGCGCGACGGGAGAGACGAGCTGCGAGGTCGACGACCATGAGCCGACGACGACGTAGACAGGCACGCTCAGGGTCAGGTCGAGCGTCACCGACGACGAGAGCCCGCACGAATCGTCGTTGCAGCCGAGGACCGCAGCGCCCGCAGCGCAGCCATCGAGGATGGCCATGCGGGTGTTGGCGCTCGAGGCGCAGGTGTCGAAGGTGTGCGAGCCGGTCACGGTCGGCGTGTACTTGTAGTAGTTCGCGCCGTAGATGACGAAGCTGCAGGTTCCACCGACGAGGTTGAGATCGGCGGCGTTGACGTCGTAGGCGAGCGTGTTGTTGTTGGGGGCCGCGGTCGGATTGGTCGGACGGCACGGATCGTACGGAGCGCCATCTGGTCCAATGATCTCGAGCGAGCCCGAGATGATGTTGGTGTCGCCATAGCCACCCACGCAGATGAAGTAGGTCGTGCCGGCAACGAGCGCCTGGGTCAGCGGGAAGCCGCCGTCGGTCGCACCGTTGTTGGTTGCGTCGATCCAGCTGCCCCACGCCTGTCCGCCTGCGCCGGTGAGGCAGGTCGGGGCGTCGTCGTTGTAGGCGATGGTGTTGAAGGTGCCGGTGGCGGCGCACGAGGTGCCGATCGCCATCTTGGTGTCGCCCGAGTTGCAGGTCTTCATGGTGAAGAGGCCCGTCGCAACCGGCGTGAACGAGAACCACTGGGCGTTGTAGATGGTCCCAGTGATGGTCTGCGCGGCGTTGGTGTAGACGACTTGGTCGCCGCCGCTCCCCGGCGCAGAGCTGATCGGGTTGAGCCCGTAGCTGGCGACGGCTGCGGTGGCGCAGCTGGTGCCAGGCCCGCTCACATCGAGGCCCTGCGGCGAGGCCAAGGCCGCGCCTTCGCCACCGAGGACGACGTACACGGTCGTGCCCGCGGTCAGCGCGAAGGTGAGTTGCGACGACGAGCCGCAGAAGTTGTCGTTGCTCGCGAGCACGGTTGCTCCAGCGGTGCAGCCGTTGAGGATCGCGAGGCGCGTGGCTGCGCCCGAAGCGCACGTGCTGAAGGTCCAGTCGCCGCTCGACGGAGGCGTGAAGCGGAAGTAGTTGGCGGCGGTGTAGGTGATGCCCCCCGCGACGAGGTCCGCTGCATTCGACGCCATGAAGAAGGTGTTGGAGCCGAGCGAGACGCTCGCGTTGCCAGGCGCGCAGGGGTCATACGGCGGGGTGCCGCCGCTGCCGGTGTCGCCGACGGTGATCGGAGCGCCAGGGGTGGTCTCCCACGCGATCTCGGTGATCTTGCGATCCGCGCCGTTGATGGCGGCGCCGATCTCGAACTTGCCCCAGCCGTAGTGGGTCTGCCCGTCGGACGCGACGAAGCGGAAGCCGAAGTAGTTCGCGGCATTCAGCTGCCAGTTGCCCGCGGCGGTGCCGACGGTGACGGTGCCCGAGCCGTAGCTCGCGGTCGCGTTCACGACGGTGCCCACGGGGAGATTGCCCGCCGAGCCACCCGTGACGCCGGGGTATCGCATCATGCCGGTGCCAGTGGCGTTGAACCAAGTGAGCGAGGTCGCCGAGTAGGGATTGATGTCCCAGCCCGCGACGACGCTGCCAGCGGAGCCGGTCGCGAGGGTCTCGACATTGATGTAGAGCCCGTCGATGTTGGCGGGGATGACCCAGGTCACGGCGGTGTACTGCACGGCGGCCGATGCGCTGTCGGTCGTCATGAACGGGGCTGCTGCGGCGATCGCTGCGCCGGCTGCGAAGTGACGCGTCAGCCTGCTGGCAAGCGTCGTCTTGGAAAGACACGTAGACATCGATGCTCCTGCTCTCGGGGGTTCGTCCTGCCTCGCTCGAGCCGGCCGCGGACCACCCGCGGTTCAGCCGAAATGGGGCATAGAGGTGCAAGGTACGGTTTCGCGCTCGCAACTCAAAGCGCGCAGCGATCGATTCACAGAATCGGATCGCGCGGCGAAGGTGAGGCAAGCTGGGCGCGTGCCGAGCCGCGGAGCACGAGCGGACGTCGCAACTCCAAAAACGCAGGGAGGTTGCGCGAGTCCTCGTGGGACCACGCAACCTCGTCATCCGCTCAAACTCGTCCAAGCACCAAAGGCTGCTGCCG
>JBEGNG010000082.1:0-6781 GCA_041182645.1 Planctomycetota bacterium | reverse complement strand
CCGGAGCGCGGAGTTCTGCATCCAGTACACGCGGATCAATGCCCTGGCGATGCCGTTCCTGTCGGTGATGAGCATCGGCTCGATGATCCTGCACGGCGCGGGCGAGACCACCCGACCGTCCGTCATCTCGGCCTGGGTCAACGTGGTGAACGTCGTACTGAGCATCCTGCTCTCGGGGGTCGAGATGCGCCTGGGCAGCGTGCGCCTGCCCAACCTGCTCGGGATCGACGCGACCGAATGGGGCGTCAGCGGCATCGCGATCGGCACCGGCATCGGCTACGCCGTCGGCGCATGGATGACCTGGCGCGTGCTGCGCAACGGCGTGAAGGACCTGCGCCTGGAGCGGCATGACGTGCGGCTGGACCGCACGGTGACCTGGCGCATCGCGCGCGTGGGGATCCCCAACTTCTTCGAGGGCGTGACGCTGTGGGCCGTGAACCTCTTCGTGATGGCGTTCATCGGCATGATCAGCGTGGCCGAGGGTCTGGACGGCGTGCCGCGCCAGGGCCTCGTGGGCGCCCACATGATCGCGGTGCAGTGGGAGGCCTTCAGCTTCCTGCCCGGCTTCGCCATGGGGACGGCTGCCGGCGCACTCGCGGGCCAGTTCCTGGGCGCCGGCAGTGCGTCGAAGGCACGCACGGCGATCTGGAGGTGCAACGCGATCGGCATGGCGATCATGGGCGCGTTCGGCATCGCGTTCATGACGCTCGGCGAGCCGCTCACCCGCATCATCAGCGAGGATCCGGTGCACCTGCAGGAAGTGCCGGACCTGCTCTTCACCTGCGGGATCATCCAGGTCTTCTTCGCGATGGCCATGGTGATCCGCAACGGCATCCGCGGCGCGGGCGACACGACGTGGGTGCTCGCGATCACCTTCGTGTCGTGCTACGGGCTCCGCCTGCCGCTGGCCTGGCTGCTGGGCGTCAAGATGGGCAAGGGGCTCGCGGGGATCTGGATCGGGCTCTGTGCGGAACTCGCCGTGCGCGGGCTGCTCTTCCTCGCCCGCTTCCTGCACGGCGGCTGGGCGCGGGTCAAGGTCTGAGGTACCGCCCGTCAGCCGTCGACGATCGCCGACCAGAAGAAGAAGCCCAGGGGGAACAGCACCAGCACCCCGAAGAGCCCGAAGGCCACCTTGGCCTGCCGTTCGGAGACGATGCCGGCCCCGCGCATCTGCTCCAGCATGGTCCGCACCCCGACCAGCACGACGATCGGCCCGGCGCACACCCCCACGCACGGCACCACGCCCAGCAGGCCGATCCCGCTGGCGTAGCACGCGCACGCCATGAGCCGCCGGCCCTGGCCTGCCGCCTTGCGCGTCACGACGAGCACGCCCCAGACCAGGAATGCGGCCGCCACCATGAGGACGAGCGGCGCGATGAGGCCGATGCCGACCCCCGCACCGAGCATGATGGGCATGTCCTCGCGCGCGGTGGCGCCGATGACGTCGATCGAGCCGACCGTGATCAGGGCATAGGCGATCCAGATGATCAAGGGGAGGGCCGCAGACGCGAGGCCGAAGCCCACGACCGACCCTGCGAAGAGGAACGCCTGGTCCAGTCGCGGAGCGCGCGGGAGCGCGCGCCCGAGTCGCACCGGTTCCGAGACCGACATGGAGGCCGTCTGCCAGCAGCGCCGGAGGAACCCCTTCGGTGAACCCTCGAAGGGGTGCAGGTCCTGCTGCACCTCGCGGCCTTCCTGACCGGGTGCGGGGCGCAGCACCATCTCCTCGAGCCGCACCGGCTGCGCACAGCGGGCGCACGTGAACTCAGGCGGATCGGGCAGGCCATCCTGGCCGTTCCCCCAGTACGCCTCGCTGCAGTGCGGGCAACAGAAGTGCGCGCTGTAGCGCTCGAAGACGGCGGTTCGGGGGTTGAAGGGTTCGCCGCACTCCGGGCACGGGCCCGGGCGCACGTTCCAGAGTTCGTGCTGGCAGCTGCGGCAGCGCACGCGGTCAATCCTCGGGCGCGTCGGCCATCACGCGGCGCCGGAACTCCGCCGTCAGCCGCTGCGTCACCGGGCCACCATGGCCGGAGCCGATGGTGCGGTCCCCCACCGCATGCACGCCGATCACCTCGGCCGCGGTGCCGGTCAGGAAGACCTCGTCGGCGGCGTACACGTCGTCCAGCGACAGGTGGCGCTCACGGCACGCGATGCCCAGCGCCGGGCAGAGCGTGTCGATCACGAAGCGGCGCGTGACGCCGTTGAGCAGGCCCGCCTCGGGCGGCGGCGTCGTGACGGCGCCGTCCTTCACCACGAAGATGTTGTCGCCCGTGCACTCGGCGACCTGGCCGTCGGTGTTCAGCATGATCGCCTCGAGCACGCCGGCATCGATCGACTCGATCTTGGCCAGGATGTTGTTGAGGTAGTTCAGGCTCTTGATCGCAGGGTCGAGGCACGCCACGGGAATGCGCGGGCGCTTGGCGACGATGACCTTCATGCCCGTGTCGTAGAGCTGCGGCGGATAGAGCTGGATCGAGTCGCAGATGATGAACACATGCGGCATCGGGCAGGTGAAGGGATTCAGGCCCAGCGTGCCCACGCCCCGCGTGACCACGAGGCGGATGTACGCATCGGGCTTGCCGCCCGCGCGCACGGTGTCGCGCAGCGCCTGCTCGAGCTCGGCGAGCGTGTAGGGGATCGACAGCCGGATGCGCTCGGCGCTCTCGAAGAGCCGGTGCAGGTGCGACTGCATCTTGAAGATGCGGCCGCCGTACACGCGGATCCCCTCGAAGACGCCGTCGCCGTAGAGCAGGCCGTGGTCGTAGACCGAGACCTTCGCCTCGTGCTGCGGGACGATCACGCCGTCGAACCAGATGGTGGCCATGCGGCGGAGCCTATCGGCTCACGTGCCCGGGTGGGCCCGTCGCAGCCGTGCAGGCGGGATCCCCAGCTGCTCGCGGTACTTGACGACGGTGCGACGGGCGAGCGTGATGCCCTCGGCCTTGAGCGCCTTGGCGATCGCCTCGTCGGAGAGCGGCTTCGCCCGGTCCTCGGCGGCGACGACCTCACGCAGGCGCTCCTTGACGGCATCCCACGAGACGGCCCCCTGCTCGGTGTGCGTGCCGCCCGTGAAGAACCGTCGGAGTTCGACCATGCCCCGCGGGGTCTGCAGCCACTTGCCTGCGACGGCGCGGCTCACCGTGCTCACGTTCATGCCGATGTCCGCCGCCACCTCGACCATCGGCAGTGGCTTGAGGTGTCCGGGCCCGAAGTCGAACCACTCGCGCTGGCGGTCGAGCACGCGCTCGACGACGCGCAGGAGCGTGGCCCCGCGCTGCCCGAGCGCCTCGATGAACCACCGGCCGCGCTGCATGTTGGCCTTGATCAGGTCCCGCGTCGACTTGTCGACCTTGGGGTCGCGGCTCATGCGCACGTACTCCTCGGCCAGCCGCACGCTCGGCTCGCTGCCGTCGGCCAGGCGGGCCTCCCAGCGGTCGGCCGTCGCGTCGTGCGTCACGATGACGTCGGGACGGATGCCCGGGACGGGCCGCGAGGTGAGGCTGGACGCCGGCGACGGGTCGAGCCGGTGGAGCATCGCCCGTGCGGCGTCCAACTGCGCCGGCGTCATGCCGGTCCGCTCGAGGATGCGCGGGATGCGATTGGCCTCGAGGTCCTCGAGGTGGTGCTCGACGAGGAGCCTCGCATCGTGCCAGGCGCGGTCGCCGTCGCCGTCGCGGCCCCGGAGCACGTCGAGCTGCGAGAGCAGGCTCTCCCGCACATCCGGCGCGCCCATGCCCGGCGGTTCGAGCAGGTGCTGGAAGAGCCGCGATGCCTCGCGGACCTCGGCCTCGGTCGCCGGCGGATCGACCACCGGCGCAGCGGCGGCGGCGATCGCGGCGATCGGCGTGTGCAGCAAGCCGTCATCCCCGACGAAGCCCGCGAGCGCGCGGCCGATCGCCGCCATGCGCGGGCTCGCGTCGACCATGGCCCATTGCTCGAGCAACTGCTCCTCGAGGCTCGCCGTGCGCGCCGGCGTGTTGGCCATCGCCTCGCTGCGCGCATCCGGCTCTCCGTCGAGCCTGCGGGACTCCCGCCAGGAGTCGCTGTCGAGTTCCTCACCGAACCGGCGTTCGAACCGGTCGAGGCGGTCGAAGTCCGCGGCACCGCCGTCCTCGACGACGAGCGTCCGGTCGTCGGAGGCATCCGACCCGTCCTGCGCATCGGCGCGCGCGTCCGTGGATTCAGGCTCCGTCCGCTCGAGCGCGATGTTCTCCTGCAGTTCCTGCTCGACGCGTTCCTCGAGCTCGCCCAGCGGCAGCTGCAGCACGCTCATCGTGGTCAGCATGCGTGGCGACAGCTTGAGGTTCTGCCCAAGGCGCGCGCCCTGCGAGAGGTTGAAGCCCATGCCCGACATCGGTCAGAGCCGCTGCCGATGGCTGATCGCGTCGGCCAGTGCCGCGCGGTTGGCGAACTCGATGTGCGACCCGCTCGGCAGCCCGCGCGCAAGGCGGCTGACGGCGACGCCGGTGCCTTCGAGCGCCTGCGCGACGTAGAGCCCGGTGCTGTCGCCCTCGAGGTCGGGATTGAGTCCCAGGATCACCTCCCGCACGGGAATGCCGAGCGCGTTGCGCGCAGGGTCACGCACGCGGGCGACCAGGTCGCCGATCGTGAGCGCATCGGGACCGACGCCGTCGAGCGGATCCAGACGCCCCATCAGGACGTGGTATGCACCTCGGTGGCGCCCCGTCGACTCGAGGCTGATGAGGTCCTTCGGCTGCTCGACCACCAGCACCATCGAGTGGTCGCGCTGCGGGTCGGCGCACATCGTGCACGGGTCGTCGTCGGCGAGGTTCCAGCAGGTCGAGCAGTGGCGGACGCGCCGCTTGACCTCCTCGATGGCCTTGGCCAGGCCGAGCGCCTCGTCGGCATCGGCCTTGAGCACCCAGAAGGCCAGTCGCTCGGCAGTGCGTCGGCCGATCCCCGGAAGACGGGCGAACTCCGCGACGAGGCGATTGACGCTGTCCGGGTACGGGCCCTTCGTCACGTCAGCCATGGTTCACTCCCCGTCCCCGGACGGCGGTGCCGCCGGCGTACGGCCCCGACGCGGCACCACGCGCTGCACGGGCGCATCGAGGATGTCGACGACCTGCTTGACCAACGGATCGGCGCGCAGCCGATCGGCGACCGCCGGATCCACCGCACGCCCCGCGGCGTTGCGAACGACCGCTGGGCCATCGACGGTCGGTCGCGCATCCGCCGTCGGCTCGGCCGCCGGGGGGATCGACGGCGCCGAGGGCTGCTCGCGCACGCGGGTCGGCTCGCCCGCCGGGACGCGCACCGGCGTCGCATCACGGCCCGGCGTGACCGGGAGCGGCCGGACCGCAGGGGCCGGCACGGCCACCGGTCGAGGCGTGGAAGGCGGCAGCGCGCGGGCCTCGGCCGCGGGCACTGCCGCCGTCATTTTTTTGGCGGCGTCGCCGCGCCCGACCCGAACCGCTCGGCCAGCGCGAGCCGCGCCAGCAACGCATCGAAGACCACCCTCGGGATCGAGCTGCTGCGGCAGGTCCGGCTCGCGGCATCGCACAGCGCGATCGCGTGCACGAGGTCCGCACCCTGCATCGAGCGGGCGACCTCGGCCAGCTGCTGCTTCGTCTCGCCCGGCAGTTCGACCATCTCGGTGGCGGGGCCGCACGCGCCGATCACCATCACGTCGCGGAGCCTGGCCGCCAGGCACTCGAGCGCATGGTCGGCGCTGAAGCCGCGCTCGAGCAGCGCACCGCCCGCGGTGATCGCGGCCGCTGCGTCACCCGCGGCGATCGCCGCAACGATCGCGTCGAGCGCCTCATCGTCGGGAAGGCCGAGCACGTCGCGGGCGACCTCCTGCGTCAGCGCACCGTCGCTGGCGGCGACCAGCCGGTCGAGCAGGCTGAGCCCGTCGCGCATCGATCCGTTGGCCAGCCGCGCGACCTGCAGGACGACGGCCTCGTCGGCGCCGATGCCTTCCTTCGCGAGCACGTCGGACAGGTGGCCCGCGATGCGCTGCGCGCTGATGTTGCGGAAATCGAAGCGCTGGCAGCGGCTCTGGATCGTGGCCGGCACCTTGTGCGGCTCGGTGGTGCACAGGATGAACTTCACGTGTGCCGGCGGCTCCTCCATCGTCTTGAGGAGGGCGTTGAAGGCCGGCTGCGTCAGCATGTGGACTTCGTCGATGATGTAGATCTTGTACGGGCTGCGCGTGGGCGCGATGCCGGCGCCCGCGATCAGCTCGCGCGCATCGTCGACGCCGCGGTTGCTGGCGCCGTCGATCTCGATCACGTCCATGTCCTGGCCGCGCATGATGGCGTCCTCGACCTGCGTGCGCTCGGAGAGGTCAGCCGTCGCGTTCAGCGCCCGCGCGAAGATGCGCGCCATGCTCGTCTTGCCCACGCCGCGGGTCCCGCAGAACAGGTACGCGTGCGCGGTGCGCCCGAGGCGGATCGCATTCTGCAGCGTGCGCGCGATCGGTTCCTGCCCCACCACCTCGCCGAAGTCGCGGCTGCGGTAGCGGCGCGCCAGCACGACGTAGCCCGTCCCGCCGGCGGCCGGCGCCTCCTGCTCGCTGCTCACCTTCCTTGCCACGGTCGTGCCCTCGTGCGCGGTGCTCTGGAGCCGCATCCGGCGCGCGGACGGGTGCGGTGGGTGTCGCCGAGGACGGCCAGGTTGCCGAAGGCCCGAACGCCTTCGCTTATGGCTGCTGCCGTCAAGCCCTGACCAGGTTCACGGGACGCCCGTCCCTCGGGCCCGGCCGTCCTCGGCGACACCGTCCGCAATGGTAGCGGGCCCACCTCGCCCCCGTACACTC
>JBEGNG010000081.1:0-6787 GCA_041182645.1 Planctomycetota bacterium | reverse complement strand
CACCCCGGCGAGCTGCGCCACATGGATCCCGTAGCTGCGGTCGGTCCGGCCCGGCTCGATGCGGTGCAGGAAGACGATCTCGTCCTTCCACTCGCGCACGGCGACATGCAGGTTGGTGATGTCGGTGCGCTCGTCGGCGAGCTGGGTGATCTCGTGGTAGTGCGTGGCGAAGAGCGTGCGGCAGCCGCGGTCGGCCAGCGTTTCCGTGATGGCCCAGGCCAGGCTCAGGCCATCGAGCGTGCTCGTGCCGCGACCGATCTCGTCCAGGATCACGATGCTGCGTCGCGTGGCGGCATTCAGGATCGCGGCGGTCTCGGTCATCTCGACCATGAACGTGCTCTGTCCCGAATGCAGTTCGTCGCTCGCGCCGATCCGCGTGAAGAGCCGGTCCGCCAGACCGACGACCGCCCGCTGCGCCGGGACAAAGCTGCCCGCGTGGGCCAGGAGCGCGATCAGCGCGCACTGCCTGATGTAGGTGCTCTTGCCGGCCATGTTGGGGCCGGTGATGAGCGCCAGCGGAGCGCTCGCCGAGGCACGGTCGGTTGGCGGCGCAGCCGCGGAGTCCCTGGCTGACGAAGACCCCGCGTCGCTCGTGGAGCCCAGCCGGCAGTCGTTGGGCACGAACCGCTCGCGCAGGACCCCGTCGAGCACCGGGTGCCGGCCCTGGTCGATCGTGAGCTCGGGCCCGTCGACGATCGCGGGGCGGACCCAGCCGGATTCGGCGGCGACGGCCGCAAAGGAGCGCAGCACATCGAGCGCCGCAATGGCCTCCGCGATCGTGGCGATCGCCGCACCATGCCCGGCCAGCGCCGAGCACGCCTGGGCGAACAGCCGCTGCTCTCGCTCGATGGCACGGGCCTCGGCCGTCAGCACCTTGTGCTCAAATTCCTTGAGTTCAGGCGTGGTGTAGCGCTCGGCGTTGCGCAGGGTCTGCTTGCGGATCAGCCAATCGGGCGCCCGGCCGGCCTGCGCCGACGAGAGCTCGATGTAGTAGCCGAACACGCGGTTGTAGCCGGTCTTCAGCGACTCGATTCCCGAGCGGCCGATGAGCTCGGCCTGGTACTGCGCGAGCCAGGCGTTGGCATCGCGCTGCAGGAGCCGGGCCTCGTCCAGCTCCGCATCGACGCCGTCGAGCCAGAGTCCGCCCTCGCGCAGGTGCGACGGCGGTGCATCGACGCACTGCGCAGCCAGCTGCACGGCCACGTCGCGGATCGCCGGCAGGGCATCGGCCAAGGGTTGCGAGAAGGGGACGAGCGCTGGCGTGCCGGCGCAGGCCACGGCGATCTCGCCGCAGCGCGCGAGCGATCGCGCCAGCGCGGCGAGGTCCCGCGGCGTCGCCCGGCCCATTGCCATGCGGCCATGCATGCGCGCCATGTCCTGCACGCCGTCGAGCGCCTGCTCGAGCACCCCGCGCGCCCGTGCATCCTGGGCAAGCGCGGCCACGGCATCGTGCCGGGCCCGGATCGGCTCGGCGTGTGCCAGAGGAGCGCAGAGCCAATCGCGCAACAGTCGCCGCCCCATGCCGGTGCGGCAGCGCTGCATCGACGCGACCAGGCTGCCGGCGGCCTGGCCCGATCGCGCGGTCCGTTCCAGTTCGAGGCTGCGCAGGCTCGTAGCGTCGATCGCCATGACGGCCCCGGACTCGACCACGGTCGGCGCCCGGAGGTGGCGCAGCGAGTCCGGGCCCTGGGCTTCGTGCAGGTAGCGCAGGAGCGCCCCCGCGGCGTGTGCGGCGGGGTCGTCGGCCGAGAGCCCGAAGCCCGCCAGGGTGCTCGTACGGAAATGCGTGCACAGCGCTTCACCGGCTTCCTTGTCGCGGAAGTACCAGCCCGCGCGTTCCGTCCCGGCTGCGCCGATGGCACGCAGCAGCGCCGTGTGCTGCGCACGCACCGACTCGTCGCCCGGCTCGGGCAGCAGGAGTTCGGCGATGCCCATCCGCAGGAGCTCATCGGCGATCCGCCCGGCGGGCACCGTGCGCACCGTGAACTCGCCGGTCGACAGTTCGATCGCGGCGATCGCCGCCGATGCGCCGAGGCCCCCAGCCGTTCCACTGCGGGCACCCACCGCGCACACCGCTGCGATGCGGTTGCTCGCGCCCTCGTCGAGCAGGCTCTCGTCCACGCGCGTGCCTGGGGTGATCACACGACGCACGTCGCGCTCGACCACGCCCTTGGCGTCCTTCGGATCCTGCACCTGCTCGCACACCGCCACGCGGAAGCCGGCGTCGACGAGCCGCCGCAGGTAGGTCTCGGCGCTGTGGAAGGGGACGCCCGCCATCGGGATGCCACTGGTGCGTTCGGTCAGCGTGATGCCGAGCGCCTTGTGCGCGGTGACGGCGTCGTCATCGAAGAGCTCGTAGAAGTCACCCATCCGGAAGAAGAGCAGGCAATCGGGATGGCGCGCCTTGAAGTGCGCGTGCTGCCGCATCGCGGGGGTATCGCGGTTGGGCGCAGGGGCCTTGGCAGCCATCTTCTCCACGCCGCGAAGGGTATCGGCAGCGCACCTCGGTCCATCGCCCGGGACGTGTTATCGCAGTTCCGCCCTGCAGCCGTTCGCGCTATACTTCCCGCCCCGCTGGGCTGGTAGCTCAATTGGCAGAGCGCCTCGGTCGCATCGAGGAGGTTGTGAGTTCGATTCTCATCCAGTCCACTTGATTCGGGCGTCGCTCTGCGGCGCCCGCGTCGTTTCCGGAAGCCCGTCCACCAGCATCATGACCACGCTCGCCGTCGCACCATCCACCGTCCTGGCCGTCGAGAGCCTCGTGGTCGTCGCGGCGTGCCTGCTGGGTGCATGGGTCGGCACGCGCCGCCTGGCGCACACGCCGCTGCAGCTGGTGCTCAGCGCCGTCAGCGGCATGATCCTGGGCATCGTCTTCTTCCACCTGCTGCCCCATGCGCTGGGCGTGCACGGCGGCGGGGCGGCCCCGGCCGACGTCATGCTCTGGGCGCTCCTGGGCTTCACGGTGCTCTTCCTGCTCGAGCGCTTCGCGCCCTTCCACGTGCACGAGCACGGTTCGGCCGGCGGCGACTGCGGCGGCGGGACCTGCGGCCATGTCGCCCACACCTGCGACCACGAACACGATCACGCACCGCACGCACATGCCGACGCGCACACGCATGCGCCCAAGCTCGGCTGGATGGGTGCGCTGCTGGGACTGACCGTGCACAGCCTGCTCGAGGGGGTTGCACTGGCGGCCAGCGTGCAGGCCGAGGCGAGCGCAGGCTGGCTCGCGGGCCTGGGCACGCTGCTGGTGATCGTGGCGCACAAGCCCTTCGATGCCATGACGCTGGCGGCGCTGCTTCGCCAAGGTCGCGTCACCGGTGCCAGCGCGATGCTGATCCAGCTGGCGTTCGCCCTCGTCATGCCGGTCGGCGCGTTCCTCTTCATGGCCGGCGTCCGGCAGGACCCGCAGGTGACGGCGCTCGCGCTGGCGTTCAGCGGCGGCGTCTTCCTGTGCATCGCCTGCAGCGATCTCCTGCCCGAGGTGCAGTTCCACCGCCATGACCGGCTCAAGCTCACGGCGGCCTTCGTGGGCGGCATCGCGCTCGCCTGGGGCATGGGCCAACTCGAGGCGCAGATGCACGACCACGCCGGCCACGACCATGGCGCGATCGAAGCGGGCCACGAGGGCCACGATCATGGCGCGCACGATGGCCATGACCATGCTCCGGCGCCTGCCGCGCCTGGCCACGACGGTCACGAGCACGCGCCCGGCGATGGCCACGACCACTGAGCCTGCCCGGCGCGCGCGGCCTATCCTGCGGCCATGAAGGCCGAACGCCTGCTCGCCGAACTCAACCGCATCCGCCAGGACGTGCCCAAGGACCCCAAGGACCTGGAGTGGTTCACGGTCCACCATGTCTTCTGCTTCGTCAGCTACAACATGGCGGGCTTCCAGAAGTACCTCGACGAAGCCGTCAAGCCCGGCGAGGAACCCGAGGACTGAGCCCCGGCCGACCGCGCCTCGGGCAGGGCGAGGTCGCGCCGAGGTCACCACGGGTCCGGGGTAGGATCGGGCTCCCATGACGGAATCGACCGCCCGTGACTACCGCAGCACGCTGAACCTGCCCAAGACCGGCTTCGCGATGAAGGCGAACCTGGCCCAGGCCGAGCCGCAGACGCTCAAGGCCTGGAAGGAACGAGGCCAGTTCGAGGCGATCATGGCCGCACGCGACGGGGCCGAGCCCTTCGTGTTCCATGACGGTCCGCCGTACGCCAACGGCAACATCCACGTGGGGCACATGCTCAACAAGGTCCTGAAGGACCTGGTCGTGCGCAGCCGGATCCTCGAGGGCAAGCGCGTGCACTACGTGCCCGGTTGGGATTGCCACGGCCTGCCGATCGAGCACAAGGTGATGACCGAGATCGTCAAGGGCGGCAAGGCCGAGAAGCTCGAGACGCTTGCGCCCGACGTGCGCCGCATGGCGATCCGGCGCGAATGCGCCGCGTACGCCGAGAAGTTCATCAAGCTGCAGGGCGAGGAGATGCAGCGCCTGCTGACCTTGGCCGACTACGCGCACCCGTACGCGACGATGCAGCCTGCCTATGAGGCCGCGACCCTCGAGGTCTTCGCGGGCATGGTCGAGCAGGGGGTCGTCTACCGCGACCTGAAGCCCGTGCACTGGTCGATCGCCAACCGCACCGCGCTGGCCGAGGCCGAGCTCGAGTACGAGGAGCGGCAGGATCTGTCGGTCTACGTGGATTTCGAACTCGAGGACCGCGAGGCCGCCGAGCGTGCGTTTGGCTGCGAGATCGACCAGACCCCGTGCCTGATGATCTGGACCACCACGCCCTGGACGCTGCCGGCGAACCTCGCCATCGCGTGCCACCCGCGGTACCGCTACGCGCTCGTCGAGCACGACGGTGCCCTGAGCATCGTGGCCGCCGAACTCTGGCCCAAGGTCGCCGCGACGATCAAGGCCGAGAAGGTCCGCATGCTCGCCGAGTGCGACGGCGCCGCGCTGGTGGGCCTGGGCTACCGCCACCCGTTCTGTGCGCGGTCGGGCCGTGTGGTCGCCGCCGAGTACGTGACGCTCGAGGATGGCACGGGCCTGGTGCACACCGCGCCCGGCCATGGTGCCGAGGACTACCGCACGGGCCTCAAGGAAGGCCTGCCGACCTACTGCCCGGTGCGCGACGACGGCACCTACGACGACACGGTGCCCGAGTGGCTGCGGGGCCTGAGCGTGTGGGACGCGAACGCGAAGGTCACCGAGCACCTGCGCGACAGCGGGCACCTGGTCTTCGACCACGCCTTCACCCACTCCTACCCGCACGATTGGCGCAGCAAGACGCCCGTCATCTTCCGCGCGACCGAGCAGTGGTTCATCGGCGTCGACCGCCCGGTGAAGCGCGACGGCCGCACGCTGCGCCAGCTCGCGCTCGATGCCGTCGAGCACCGCGTGCGCTTCGTGCCCGACTGGGGCCGCAACCGCATGCGCGGCATGCTCGAGAACCGCCCGGACTGGTGCATCAGCCGCCAGCGTTCGTGGGGCCTGCCGATCCCGGCGTTCCTGCAGCCCGATGGCAGCGCGTTCATGACCGCCGCGAGCATCCGTGCCGTGGCCGCGGTCTTCGCGCAGAAGGGCAGCGATGCCTGGTTCCAGCTCTCCGCGCAGGAACTCCTGGCCGGCTACGACGCGTCGAAGGACGCCGATGCACCCGCGGGGCTCGACCTGACGACCCTCACCAAGGGCAGCGACATCTTCGACGTCTGGTTCGAGGCCGGCAGCAGCTGGAACTCCGTGCTGCGTGCGCGCGGCATCGGCTTCCCGAGCGAGCTCTACCTCGAGGGCAGCGACCAGCACCGCGGATGGTTCCAGCTCTCGCTGCTGCCCGCACTCGCGGTCACCGGTGAGCCGCCGTTCCGCACGCTCCTGACGCACGGCTTCATGGTCGACAAGGACGGCCTGAAGATGTCCAAGAGCCTGGGCAATGCGCTCGACGTGGCGGTGCTGCTGAAGGAGTACGGCGCGGACGTCGCCCGGTGGTGGGTGAGCAGCGTCCCCTACGACGGCGACATCAAGATCGACCTCGAGTACTTCCGGCTCGCCGGCGAGAGCTACCGCAAGGTCCGCAACACGATCCGCTTCCTGCTCTCGAACCTCGAGGGCTTCGTGCCCGGCGCGCGCGTGCCGGTCGAGCCTGCCTCGATCGACGGGTGGGCGCTCGCCGAACTGGCTGCGCTTCAGGCGACGGTTCGTGCGGCCTACGCGGCGTACGACTTCCGCGCCGCGCACGTGGCGATCTTCGACTTCTGCAACGAGACGCTCTCGGCGATCTACTGCGCCGCGACCAAGGATCGCCTGTACTGCGATGCGCGCGATGCCGGACGGCGCCGCCGCACGCAGCAGGTCATGCACGACGCCGTCACGGTGCTCTGCCAGCTGCTGGCGCCGATCCTGCCGCACACCGCCGACGAGGCCTGGAGCGCGCTGCACGGCGGCGCCCCGGGCTCGAGCGTCATGGCGACCACGCACCTCGACCTGGGGCAGGTGGCCCGGCACGGGGCATGGGATGCCGCGTTCGCGGTCCGCGAGCGCGCGCTCAAGGCGCTCGAGTCGGCCAAGGCCTCGGGCATCGAGAACCCACTCGATGCGGGCGTGAGCGTTGGTCGGGGGATCGACGCGGAGGTGCCGGGCGCGCTCGATGCGCTCGCTGCCGTCCACGCCGACCTGGCCGACCTCTGCGGCGTCTCGCGCGTCACGCTCGGTGGCGACGGTGGCGTGGCGGTCACCGACCTGCGCAACGAACCACGCTGCGAGCGCTCATGGCGCCGCGACGGCAC
>JBEGNG010000080.1:0-12157 GCA_041182645.1 Planctomycetota bacterium | reverse complement strand
GCCGAGACGCTCACTCCGGACCAGATCCTTGCATTGATGCACGCGATACCGTGATTGGTGGAGCGGATCGGCCGAAGAAGTCGATATCCTCAATCAACGCGACGCACCGTGCATCGCTTCACCACGCTTCATTCCAAGGCAGGTTCCATGGCTCGGTCTTCGACCTCTCTCCGGGGGAACAAGGCTGGTCGTCAGTCCTCGTCACAGGGCATCGACCTCTCGGTCAACGCCGTGTGGCATTGCGTCCGCTCACCCTTCCGCCTCCGGCTGCTCGAGACCATCCGTGGCTCGGGCGGATGCACCGTCCTTGAGATTGCGCGTGCACTCGACGTCAGTCCACCGAGCCTCTACTACCACATCGGCCTGCTGCTGAAGTCGGGCCTCATCGGCCAGATGGTGCCGCAGCCCGCTGCGGGCCGTACGGGCAGGCTCGGTCCGGTGGCCGCGATCTTCTTCGCCAACGTCGATGCGGTCCGCTTCGTGCAGCCCAAGTCGGCGCGCGACCAGCAGCGGCTGGCCAAGCTCGTCGCCGGCCTGATCACCGAGCATGCGGCCGACCTGGCCATGGCCGCCAAGATCGACCTGCCGGCGATCGGCAATGGTTGGGAATCGCTCGAAGCCGACGAGGTCAAGACGATCCAGAAGGCGTTCGCGACCGTGGACGGCGTGCTCACCAAGGCGCGCGCCCGGCGCGAGAAGGCCCACGGCAAGGTGGTGATGGCCACGCATCACGTGAGCTTCAGCGTTGCGCCGACGGCACCGGGCACGCTGCCGGCACCGAAGCTCGGCTGAGCCTGCTGGCGGGCTTCGGCGTGCCCGCCGCGGAGGACACTCCAAGAAACGATCGACGGGCGCTTCGGCGCCCGTCGTCGTTTCACCACTGGTACGTGACGGTGTAGGTGACCTCGCGCGTCTGGCCGGCGGGGACCGGCACGGTCCACTCGACCTGCTGCGCGCTCGTCTTCGTGGAGGGCTGCGACTCCTTCGCCATGGACCACTGCGCCCAGCGGTACATGCGCTCACGCACGGTCACCGTGGCCGCCTCGTCCTGCTTGCGGTTGCGCAGTTCGATGCGCACCGTCTCGCTCATCGTGCGCCGGCCGGAGTCCACCGTGAAGTCCACGCGCGTGCGCTCGCCGACGACGTCGAAGCTCTCGCCGATGCGGATCGTCACGCGCTCGTCGCGCGGCGTGTGGCCGATCACGTCCTCGCCGATGAACTCCATGGAGCCGTCCGCAGCGTCGATCATGGACGCGCGGATCTTGCCGGCCGGCAGCGGGATCCCCAGGCCCGAAGCCTTGTCATTCATGAGCCGCACGAGCACGGCGACCTTGGGCTTCTGCACGCCGGGATCGTTGGGATCCGCGAAGGGTTCGCTCGGAGCCCAGCCGGACCATTGGCTCGTGCCGTCGAACACGAGCACGCGCTCCACCGGCACGGCGGACACGGTCGGGAAGAGCGTGATCTGCTGCATGCCGTTCTGCGGCAGATCGACCGTCCGCGGCAGCGTGTACAGGTGGTACTCGGCGAACGACTTCTCCTCGAAGCCGCCGCCCCCGCCACCGGCTGCATCGGCCATGGCCAGCATGCGCTCCATGCGCATGCCCTGGCGCGGCTGCACGCGCTGCACGCTGCCCGCGACCAGCTTCAGCACCGCATCGTCGAACGACTGGCCGCTCAGGTTCAGCAGCGTGACCCACGCGCCGAGGTCTGCCTTCGTGAACGTGGGATCGATCACCAGGTTGTAATCCGAGCGCCAAGTGAGGCCACCGGTCTGGTACGCCGTCCGCACCAGATGCTCGCCACCCTTGGGGGTGTCGAGGGTCCACGACAGCGTGGGTCGGGTCATCAAGCCCGCCGGCAGGGAACCGAGCCTGACCTGGACATCCGCGGACGGCAGCACCTCGATGCCTTCCATGGTGCGGATCACGATGCGGCCATCGCTGGCCGAGAGCAGCGTGCCGGTGTGCTCGCTGATGTCGGTCGTCACCGAGATCGGTCGATCGATGTACTTCTCGAGCAGTTTCTGCGGGCTGACCAGGTCGAACTCGAATCGTTGGTCGAGGACCGCCGTCGAGGGATCCGTCAGGTCGACGATGCTCACCGTGGTCGGATCGATGAAGGCCGCCACATCGGTCAGGGCGAGCGTGCCGCGCCCCTGCGACAGCGTTGCGCGGCGCACCGACTTGACGACGCCGAAGCCCGGCACCTGCCAGGCGAAGTCGGGCCCGCCTCCCATGCGCTGCTGCGCCACGAACCGCTGCGGGTCGAACCCCGCCGGATCCGCGCTTGAATAGACCGTGAGCGTGACGCCCTCCTTGGGGGGCTGCTGCACGGCGGTGCAGGCGGCGAACGAGGACACGACCGGGACGAGTGCGATCATCATGAGCAGCTCCTTGGGCCCGCTGGGGCTCCGGGTGGACATGTCCGGCCGCGTGAAGCCGTCCACGGATTCAGAACCAGCCACGCTTGCCGACGAGGTAGATGCGGTTGAAGTCCTCGTCGGACTTGGTCAGGTAGAGGATGCCCTCGACGAAGCCGATCACGCCCATGGCGGCGGGACCGAACCCGCAGGGGAGCCCGATCAGGGCCCAACCTGCCCCCACGAACAGGCACGTACCGAGCAGGGTCACCGCCAGCATGATGATGCCCGGCACGGTCGCCCCGATGATGAACTTGTGGATGCCGAAGCCGCCCAGCAGGAGACCGAAGACGCCGGCCATGACCTTCAGCCGGCTGGCCCGGTCGCGGTCGAAGCCGGGTGGCGGCGTACTGCCCAGGGGCGGGTGGTACGGCGGAGGCGTTTGGAACGGCGGCGGCGAACCAGGATTGACGCTCATCGTGCAACCTCCTCGCCGCGCGCGCACGCGACGGCAGACTGGAACATGCGCAGCCCCAATGGCGCGCCGCGGCGCGTGTCCGCCGGGAGCCGGGTCCACCAGGGGTGCTGCGTGAATCGCGTGTACCGCTCGGGGTGCGGCATCAGGCCGAAGACCAGGCCGCTGGCATCGCAGAGCCCCGCGACCGCGCCCATCGAACCGTTGAAGTTGTCGGTCGCTGCGTAGCGGATCGCCACCTGGCCGCGCGACTCCAGGGCGCCGAGCACTGCCTGGCTCGTCACGAAGCGACCCTCGCCGTGCGCGCACGGCAGCATGGCATCGTCGCCGTCGCAGGCCAGGCCACGCGTCCAGACGCACACGGTGTCCGCCGGGATCTCCATGCGCGTCCAGCGGTCCTCGAAGCGGGCGCTGGCATTGTTCGAGAGCGCGACCGTGGCCAGCGCGGGCTGCGCGGGCCAGGCGCCGTCGGTCGGGCCGGGCAGCAACCCGGCCTGCACGGCGATCTGGAAGCCGTTGCACGGGCAGATCATGGGCACGCGGCGCTCGATGGCCGCACGCAGCGCCGGATAGACGCGTTCGCGGATGAGGGCAGCCATGATGCGCCCCGCGGCGATGTCATCACCGAAGCTGAAGCCGCCCGGCAAGCCGATCATGCCGAAGCGGTCGACGATCGACGGCGTACGCGCGAGCGTGGACAGCAGCACCGGCTCGGGCGTGACGCCGGCGGCCTCGAAGGCCTGCGCCAACTCAAGGTCGCAGTTGATGCCGGGTGCCGTGATGACGAGTGCCTTCATCGTGTTCACCAACCCTTCCCGCCGCTGCGCCAGGCGGCGGCCAGTTCATCGAGCGTCCAGGTGCATCCGCCGGCCTGCAGCGACCGCACGGCGGTGGTCGTGCCGATGCGGGCATGCACGGCACCAGCCGAAGCCAACGCCTGCAGCGCCGCCTCCAGCCGATCCATCGGGATTTCCAGCAGGTATCGGCTCGGGGTCTCGCTGAACGCCGCCACCACCGGTGCGCCCGCGCCCGGCACGGTGCCCAGTTCGAGCTGCGCACCCACATCGCCGGCGAAGGCCATCTCGGCGACCGCCACGAGCAGGCCGCCCTCGCTGCAATCGTGCGCACTGAGCACATGCCCCGCCGCGATCAGCGCGGCCACCGCGTGCGCGTTGCCCGGACCAGCCACCAAGTCCGTGTGCGGCAACTCATCCGAGCCCGCGGTGCCGCCGAGTGCGCGGAACTGGCTGCCGCCGGTCGCCGGCGTCGTGGTGCCCACCAGCACGATCGCGTTGCCGGCACCCTTCAGGTCCATCGTCACGCAGAGGTCGCTGTCGTGCACCAGGCCGAAGCCCGAGATCAGCAGGGTGGGCGGAATCTGGATCGTGGTGCCGTCATCGGTCGTGAACTGGTTGTTCAGGCTGTCCTTGCCGCTGATGAACGGCGTGCGGTACGCCTTGGCGCCGTCGTAGCAGGCATGCGCAGCGCGGACGAGTGCACCGAGGTTGCGGGGATCCTTGCAGCTGGGCCAGCAGAAGTTGTCCAGGATCGCGATGCGCGTTGGATCCGTGCCCACGCAGACCAGGTTGCGCACGCACTCATCGATCGCGGCGAGCCCCATCCAGTACGGGTCGGCGGCAAGACCGGTGGCGAGTCCGTTGCCCATCGCCAACCCGCGCACGCTCCGCGCCACGGGGCGGATCACCGAGGCATCGCCGGGGCCGGACTGCGGGCCGTGCAGCGGCTTCACCACGCTCGAGCCCTGCACCTCGTGGTCGTACTGGCGGATGATCCACTCCTTGCTGGCGATGTTCGCGCTGGCCAGCAGGGCAGGCAGCGCTGCCTGCAGGTTTCCACCGGCTACCGGCTCCTGCGCACGCACCACCGGCGCGAACGACGCCGCCCACGCAGGATCCCAGACCGCCGTCCGCGTCGGCGTCGGGATGCCGTCGTGCATGAAGTGCGTGTCGAGCGCACCGACCTCGGTGCCCTTCCACAGCAGGCGGATCGCACGGTCCGGCGTGCCGAACGTGCCCAGGTCGCACAGTTCGACGCCGTGGTCGTCGCACACCTGCTGCAGGGCAGGAAGGTTTGCGCGCGGCACCGACAGCACGAGCCGTTCCTGCGCCTCGCTGATCCAGGCTTCCGTGGGGCTCAAGCCGTCGTACTTGGTGGGCGCGCGGTCCAGGTGGACTTCCGCGCCGATGGTCCCACCCATCTCCCCCACCGCGCTGCTGAACCCGCCCGCACCGCAATCGGTGAGCGCACTGAAGAGGCAGCCCTGCGCGTGGTCGCGCGCGGCCAGGATCGCATCGAGCGCCCGCTTCTCGGTGATCGCGTTGCCGATCTGCACCGCGTGGCTGAACTCATCGGCATGGGTGTCGGTGAGCTCTGCGCTGCTGAAGGTCGCGCCGTGGATCCCATCGCGGCCGGTGCGGCCACCGATGGCCACGATCGCATCGCCCGGCTGGACCTGGCCCTTCACGAAGTCCCGCGGCATCAGGCCCACGCAGCCGCAGTAGACGAGCGGGTTGCCCACGTAGCGGTCGTCGAACCAGACGGTGCCGTTGAGCGTGGGGATCCCCATGCGGTTGCCGTAGTCGCGCACGCCGTTCACGACCTGGCGCAGGATCCGGCGCGGGTGCAGGCAACCGCGAGGGACCTCGGTGCGCGTGACGTCGGCCACGCAGAAGATGTCGGTGCTCGCGATCGGCTTGGCCCCCCGGCCGGTGCCGATGATGTCGCGGATGCAGCCGCCGATGCCGGTGGCGCTGCCGCCGTAGGGTTCGATCGCGCTGGGGTGGTTGTGGGTCTCGACCTTGAAGCAGACGGCCCACTGGTCGTCGAACGCGATGACGCCCGAGTTGTCCTTGAAGACCGACAGGCACCAGTCGATGCCGTCGGCCATGAGTTCATGCGTGGCCGCAGCCACGGTCGACTTCAGGAGGTTGTGGATGACGATGCCGCCGTCGACCACCTCATGGCCAGGTCGACCATCGGTTGCGACCGCAGGCGCCCCGGGTGCGGCGCCGTAGCTCACCGTGCTCTTGAGCGTCTTGTGCACGCAGTGCTCGCTCCAGGTCTGCGCGAGCGTCTCGAGCTCGATCTCGCGGGGCTCGCGGCCCAGCGTGCGGTAGTGCGACTGGATCGCGCGCATCTCGTCGAGCGACAGGAACAGGTGCGCCGACCGCGACATCGATTCGAGCTGCGCGTCATCGAGGGGCGTGATCGGCACGCTGCGGATCGCGAGTTCGTACGGGCGGCCCTCGGGGAACGATGCCGGATGGAACGGCCCGTCGTGGATCGCATGGATCACGGTGTTGGCCAGGAGCCGCTGCGCCCAGCCGCGCGCCTGGGCGGTGGTGCATCCGCTGAAGTCGTAGCGTTCACCGGTGCGGACCTGCACGCGCACGCCCAGCAGCGCTTCGATCGCTTCCTGCACGCTTTCGGCGGCCGGGTCCATCACGCCCGGCAAGGGGTGGACCTCGACGGTCGCGGCACCCGGTGCTGCCGGCGAAGCACCGTCGATCACGGCGACCTGCGTCACCGGATCGGCGAAGAGCTCGGTCGCGAGCCGAGTGAGCTCGCTCGGGCCCAGGGTTCCCTCGAGCAGGTACACGCCGCGGTGGTGCACCGCAGCCGGCAGGGGATCGGTGGCCGAGGCCGCGGCGGCGCACTGCCGCTGCACGCTCTCGCCCCGCATGTCGCGCTGGCCATCGGCCGGTCGCACCTCGATGCGGTGGACACGGCGTGCGGTCTGGTGATCGGCTCGCTGGGCGGGTTCGGCGTGGACGGCGCTCATCGGGCGCCGAGTGTAGGGGCGTCAGAACATCAGCTGGAAGCGTCCTCGCTGACGCGCCAGCCCGCCACCGGGTCGTACCAGGCGGGCGACAGGTCGGTGAAGTTCACGCCCATGTCGGTCGTCCACTTCAGGTCCTGGCCATCGAGGTACCAGACCAGGCCGGCCGTCAGCATGGTCATGGTGTGCTCCTCGCTGTAGAGCTGGTCGGCCTCGCCGCTGGCCGACAGGTCGCCGAACTGCATCTCGCCGGCCTCGAACCTCAGGAAGCCCTCGTGCTTCTGGGTGAAGTACAGCGAGCCCTGGAGCACGGCGCCCCAGATGTTGGTCGAGTCCGGAATCCCGAAGAACGGGCTGGACGACGAGACGTTGCCGTCCAGGAAGGCGCTGTCGGACTGGATGTGGTGCCAGTAGGCGCTGGCGAACACGGATGCCCCGCCCAGCTGCCAGGACAGGTCCGCCGTGAGCCCGAACCATTCGTTGTCGTCGAAGGCCTCGGCGTCGCCCGTGCGGAACGGCGTCGACACGGAGTAGTGGGCCGCCACGCCGAGCAGGAGGCCCGACTCATCGCCGTTGGGGCTGGTGAACTGCGCGAACTGCTCCCAGGCGCCGGCCAGCTTGTGCTCGAGCCTGGAGTTGAAGGACCACTCGGCGTCGGTCACGTACCAGGGCCGGTTCATCGGCTGCGAACCGACCAGCTGGAACTGCCCCGCCAGGTTGTCCGTGCCGCCGTCATCGAACGAGAGCCGCCAGCGCCAATCGTCGGTCAGGCTCTCCAGTTCCAGGCCCTGCGTGTACCACAGGCCCAGGTGGTAGTCGATCACGCTGCGATCGACGGCGATCTGGTTGCTGTCGGCGATCAGGGTCTCACGGCTGAAGGGCGTGCGGTACTGCCCCACGCGCAGCGACCACTGGTCGTCGAACGCCACGCGGACCCAGGCATCGGCGAGCTGGATCGGCCCCGCCGACTCACCGAACAGGGGGTAGAACGGGGACGAGTTCTGGTCGTTGAGCAGGACCGCGTTCGTGTTCACCCAGTAGCCCTTCATCATGTAGGTGACATCAGGGCTGAACAGGTGGCCGTTGATCCAGATCGAGCTCCATGGACCGAGGTCGAAGCCCTCGCGATCCTCCTGCTCGTCGGCATTCCCCGAGGCCTGCACGTTTTCCGGCACATCGCGGATGTTGCTCCAGATGTAGCGCGTCTGCAGCAACCCGCCGAGCTTCATCAGGAACCGGCCATCCGAACTGCGCAGGAAGAAGCCGTCGTTCCAGCCCGCGGTCGAGACATCGCCGCGCAGGCTGGCGTAGTTGCCGCTCTCGGCCATCGCGTCGCGCACGATGGATCGAATCTCATCAGCGCGCTCGGCGGTCAGCGTGCGTTCGCTGTCCTTCTGGCGCAGCTCGGAGACTTCGCCCTCGAGTGATTCGTTGCGGCGCTCGAGCGCATCGAGCCGCTTGAGCAGCGCGCCCATGTCGGCGGCCGGGGCGGGCGCCGCGGATCCGGCTGCGGAGGGCTGGTCGCTCAACCACGGGCTGCCGGCGGGCGCTGGTTCATCCTGCGGCTGGGACGACGCCCTTGCCTGGACAGCGGCCGGCACGGCGAACGGCTCGGCCAACGGCTCGGCAGCCAGCGCAGGGGTTGCGGCCACCGCCAGGGTGAGCACCACCGGCACGGCGCCACGCACCGATGCACTGCAGAGGGATGTGGTCGCGCTGCGGACCATGCTTGGACCGTCAAGGGTAAATGAAAGCCAGTCGAGGGACGCAGCCGGGGGCATCGACATCCTGTGTATCGACAGAACCCCGGGTTTCGTTCACCGTGACTCGGCCAATGGCGCTCGATTCACGCGCAAGGCCGGATCGATGCGGCGCCCCGCCGGGTCGACCTGGGGTGGACTCCCGCTCAACGGCGGATAACCCCCTCTCCGCGAGGGATCAGAACATGAACTGCAGCTGGGTCAGGTAGCTGGTGTCAAAGTTGCTCAGCTCCCCGAACGCGCCGCCCTGGAAGAGGGTGTTGGCGGCGCGGCCATCGGCTTCCAACGGCACGCAGACCTGGGCCGTGAGCTTGCAACCATTGCCGTGCAGGTACCAGTTCACCCCGGCTTGGATGTAACTGCCTTGCACGGGCTGGATCCGGTAGACGTTGAGGTAGTTCCAGGCGCCCCAGAACTCGATGTCGGACAGCACGAACGCCCCGCCCTGGATCGAGAAACCGTACTCGTCTTCACCCGGCTCGATGCTGGTGGCGGTGTCTTCTTCCTTGCCGTTACGGTAGGCGTAGGCCACCGACAGATTGGCCCCGCCGAACATCATCGTGGCATCGGCCGTGAACCCATCCACCAGGTCGCCCGCCGAGTCAACGTCGTAGTTGCCGGTGCCGGAGCTGTCGCTGCGCAGGTACGCCAGGCCCAGGAGGGTGCCGAACGACTCGCCGCGGAAACTCGTTTCCTTCTCGAACTGCGACCAGGCTCCGGTCACCAGCCACTCGATCCGTGCGGCGCCGTTGAACGTCTCCGCGTTGTTCCCGAAGACCGGCGGGATGGCACCGAGGTCCGAGCCGTCGGTCCACGAGCTGTTCAGCGCGCCGATGGCATTGCCCACCGACACCATGGCACGGAACGCATCGTTGCCCCAGGTGCCCATGATGCCCTGCTGGTAGCCCGCGGAGAAGTCGTAGTCCATGGGGCTGTAGTCCGCCATGAGCTGCACACCATCGCCGACGAGCGTGGCGCGCGTGAACGGCGTGCGGTACTGCCCCACCACCACGCCGAAGCCGTCATCCAACGCCTTGATGATGGATGCATCGGCCAGCGTGAAGGTGTTGGCCACTTCACCGTACGGCGTGGTGTAGGGGCTGTAGTTGAAGACCACGCGGTAGGTCCAGCTCGGGTCGAACATGTGCCCACCGAGGTCCATCTGGGTGCGCCGGTTCTCAAAGCCCATGTCGGCATCGGTGTCGAACTCCCACACGAACCGCACCTGCTCCAGGATCCCCACGCGCATGCTGAAGTTGCCGTCGGCGCTGGTCACGACGAAGCCGCGATCAAAGCCCACGGTGGCACCACCCGATTGCAGGCTGGTCCGCATGGCCGAGTCCGCAAGCGCATCGCGCACGATGGCACGGACCTCGCTGGCCCGCTCGGCGTCGAGGATTTGCCCCGCCTGCGCTTGGCACAGGGCGGCAAGGTCTGCGCGAAGGGAAGCCAACTGGGACTCGACCGAATCGCCCGACCGGGGGACGGCAAGACACAGCGGAACGATGAAGGCGGACAGGCACGGCATGGGGTCGGGAGGCTACCGCGACCCAATGAAACAGGGGCCGGCCCGAAGGCCGGCCCCGTGTGCGTCTCAATCATGCCAGGCGGGGTGCCTGGCGAGCGTTCAGATCCCGAGGGATCAGAACATGAACTGCAGCTGGGTCAGGATCGAGGTGTCGGCATTGCTGCTCAGGCCCCAAGCGCCATCGCGGAGGTAAGCGTCCGAAGCGACATCGTCGTCGTTCATCGGGATGTTGACCTGGGTGGTCCACTTGCAGCCGTTCTTGGCGAAGTAGACGTTGCCACCGACCTGGAGCCACGAGCCGATCGGGAGATCAGCACCGTCGATGTAGTTCCAAGCACCCCACAGCTCGATGCCGTCGGTCACGAACACGCCGCCCTGCACGGAGAGACCGTAGCCGGAGTCGCCGTCCGAGTCAGCGTAGGTGTACACGAGACCCAGGTTCGCGCCACCGAAGAACGCCGTGGCGTCGACGGTGAAGGCGTTGCTGTTGTCGCCGTAGATGAGAGCACCGTCACCCAAATCATCCGAGTTGCCATCGCTGTCGAGCCAAGCGGCGCCGACGAGCAGGCCGAACTCTTCGCCACGGAAGCTGGTTTCCTTGTTGAACTGCGACCACGAGCCAGCGAGCTTGGCTTCGGCGCGAACGGCGAAGTTGAAGTTCGTGGCGTTGGTGCCGTTATCCGACCACTGCCCGTTGGTCTCGCCGAGACCGTTGCCGATCGAGGCCATGACCTGGAACATGTCCGAGCTCCACGAGCCCATGATGCCCTGCTGGTAGCCAGCGGTAAAGGTGTAGTCAACCGGGCTGTAGTCAGCCATCAGTTGCTTGCCGTCACCAACGAGCGTGGCGCGGGTGAACGGGGTGCGGTACTGACCGGCGGTGATGCCGATGCCGCCGTCCATGGTCTTGGTGACCGACGCGTCGGCCAGGTCCATCACGCCAGCCTCTTCGCCGTAGGGCGTCGAGTAGGCGCTGTAGTTGAAGACGACCTTGTAGGTCCAGCTGGGGTCGAACATGTTGCCACCGAACGCGAGCTGCGTACGGCGGTTTTCGAAGCCCATGGTCTCAGCGTCATCGAACTGCCACACGAAGCGGACCTGCTCCAGCACGCCAAGCTTGAGCTTGAAGTTGCCGTCGGCGCTGCTCATGAAGAAGCCGTTGTCGTAGCCGGCCATGGCGCCGCCGCCCTGGAGGCTGGTGCGGGTGTCGGCATCAGCGAGGGTGTCGCGCACGATCGACTTGATTTCGTTGGCGCGCTCTTCGGTCAGGGTGTTGTTGCCGGCCTGAGCCTGGACAGCGGCCAGCTGGGCGCGCAGTTCAGCGATCTGGGCGAGGGCATCGGACTGGGCCATGGCGCTGGTCGCCAGGCAGCCGCCGGCGAGGGCGGCAACGAAGGTGGTGAGCTTCATTCGCTTCTACTCCTAGTGGTTTGGGTACCTAGTTGATTGAGACGCTAGGAAACCCTGAATCGGACACCCGGCTAGCCCGCCACCATGGCGGATCCGGACTGGGTTGCTATCGACCGCTGGTCGGTCGCAACTTGAGGCGGGACTATAGCCATGCCGGGCGGAACCGTCCAATCGACGGTCTTTTTGCGCCCAAATCGGGGATGTTTGCAGCAGGATCGCGCGGAATCGATCGACGCAAGGTCTTTCAGGATATGGCTTTACGATTCTGAGCAGGCTGTTTCCCGGGTTTTTGCTCCCAGCGACCTATCCACAGGTCCGTTCGGAGCGCTTCCCTTTGCACAGCCCTAACGCGCGCGCCCGCTCCGGCTGAGACCGGTAGCCACCTGCACGGCCAGCGCCTCGATCGCCCGAGCGGGTTCCGGGGATTGGCCACTCTTCATGCGGCGATCGGCGGCGATGGCGGCTTGCAGCAGCGCGGCGGCCCGGGCCAAGGGCACCGAGCGCCCCAGGCGCACGATCACGGCTGCGCCGTCACCCCAGAGTTTCAGGCTCTTGGCGATGGCGGCATCGGGTTGGCCCTGGGCGGCCAGCGCGGCCGCATCGTGCACCTTCCGGACGACATCAATCGTCGACCAGGCCAGCATGACCTCGGGCGCGCGGCTCACGCGGAGCAGCTCATCGACCTTGACGAGCGCCTGCGCCGGGTCGCCGGTGGCGAGCGCGCCCTGGATCTCCCAGGCTTGTTCTTCGCGGGAGAGGCCCGTGAATTCCTTCACGAGCTCCGGCGTGATCACGACCTTGGCGTCGCCCGCGCCGGGTGACG
>JBEGNG010000079.1:0-7832 GCA_041182645.1 Planctomycetota bacterium | reverse complement strand
CAGCGTGCGTCGCGAGGGGTCCATCGTGGTTTCCCAGAGCTGCTCGGCTTCCATCTCGCCCAGGCCCTTGAAGCGCTGGACCTCGATGCCGCGGCGACCCACCTCGTGCAGCGTGTGCAGGATGCCGGGGATGTTCGCGACCTCGACGAGTTCGTCCTTCGAGGGATCGGACTTGGTGTTCGCACGACCACCGCCGGCGGCCTGCTTCGATGCGCCGTCGCCCTCGTCGTCGGCTTCGGCGGCGGGGGCCTCGTCGGCCTTGGCCTTGGCACCCTTCTCCGCACGCAGCAGCCAGCCGTAGCGGGTCGGGAGCTTCTCGCCGGTGACGCTCTCTTCCTGGACGAGGCCGTAGTCGGCGATGTCGAGGCCCGACTGCGTGAGCTGCCCGAACAGGCGCTCGAGCTCCGAGTTCTCGTGGAGTTCACGCATCCCATCGGCGGGGAGGCTGCGTTCCTGTGCCACGCGCGCGGCATCGGCCTCGGTCCAGCAGAGCGCGTCGCCGCCGCCCCAGCTGACGAGGAACCGGGGCAGCCGGCCCTGGCCGGTCGGGTCGTTGGCGCGCTCGGCGAGCAGGCGCGTGAAGACGATGCCGCGGCGCTTGCTGACGGTGACGAGCTCGTCGAGGCGGTGCAGCTGGCGCAGGACGCGCTGCAGCGCATCGCCCTCGATGGTCCGCTCGACGGCGCCGCCCATGCCGCGGACGACGAGGACGGCGCGCTTGAGCGCCATGCCGGTGAGCGTGTCGCTCATCTGCCTGTCGTTGAGGACGTACTGGCCGGTCTTGCCCCGGCTGACGCGGTAGAGCGGCGGCTGGGCGATGTAGATGCGGCCCTGGCGCACGAGCTCCTGCATCTGCCGGAAGAAGAACGTGAGCAGCAGCGTGCGGATGTGGCTGCCGTCGACGTCGGCGTCGGTCATGATGATGATGCGGCCGTAGCGGAGCTTGGCCGGATCGAGCTCATCCGCGATGCCGCACTGCAGCGCCTGGATCAGGGTCTGGATCTCCTCGAAGGCCAGCACCTTGTCGAGCCGGCAGCGCTCGACGTTCAGCAGCTTGCCCCGCAGCGGCAGGATCGCCTGGTGCACGTGGTCGCGGCCGCCCTTGGCGCTTCCGCCTGCGCTGTCGCCTTCGACGATGAAGATCTCGGTGCGCTCGACGTCGTTGCTCGAGCAGTCGGCGAGCTTCTGCGGGAGCGCGTTGTCGCCCAGCGCGCTCTTGCGGCGGATCAGGTCCCGCGCACGGCGGGCGGCCTCGCGTGCCTCGGCGGCCAGCACCGCACGCTGGCAGATCTTCTTCGCCTCGGCGGGGTTGCGGTCGAGCCAGGCGGCGAGTTCCTCGCCGACGGCCTGGCTGACGAAGCCCTCGATCTCCTCGTTGAGGAGCTTTTCCTTGGTCTGGTTGTTGAACTGCGGGTTGGGCAGCTTGACGCTGATCACCGCGGCCAGGCCCTCGCGCAGGTCGTCGCCGGTCGGCACGAGGTCCTTGATCAGGCCCTTCTCGCGCGCGTAGCCGTTGATGACGCGCGTGAGCGCCGTCTTGAAGCCGACGACGTGCGTGCCGCCGTCGGGATTGCGGATGTTGTTCCCGAAGGCCAGGAGGTTCTCGTTGGTGCCGTCGGTGTACTGCAGCGCGATGTCGGCGCGCAGGCCGCGGGATTCGTCCACGCGTGAGATGCCGATGCAGCTCGACACGGTGGTGCGCCCCGAGTTCAGGAACTGCACGTACGCACGGATCCCGTCCTGGTCGTGGAAGACCACGTCGCGCACGCGGCCCGAGGCATCGACGCGTTCGTCGACGAGCCGGATCTTCACGCCGGGGTTGAGGTACGCCAGTTCGCGCAGGCGGAACTCCAGCGTTTCGAAGCGGAAGTTCGTGTCGGGGAAGATCTGCGCGTCGGGCAGGAAGCGGATCGTGGTGCCGCGCTCGCCGGCCGGCAGGTCGGCACGCACCTGGTGCAGCGGGTGCGTGACCTTGCCGCGCTCGAAGCCGATCGACCACTGCACGCCGGCCTTGCGCACGAGGACCTCGGTCCACTCGCTCAGGGCGTTCACGCACTTGACGCCGACCCCGTGCAGGCCGCCGGACACCTTGTACGCGTTGTTGTCGAACTTGCCGCCCGCGTGCACTTCGGTCAGGATCACCTCGACCGCCGGGCGACCGTTGATCTTGGGGTTCTCGTGCTTCATCGGGTCGACCGGCATGCCGCGGCCGTCATCCGAGACGGTGCAGCTGCCATCGACGCCGATGCGGACGTCGACGCTGGTGGCGAAGCCGGCCATGGCCTCGTCGATGGCGTTGTCGACGCACTCGTAGACCAGGTGGTGCAGGGCGTTCAGGCCCGTCCCGCCGACGTACATGCCGGGGCGCTTGCGGATCGCCTCCAGGCCCTCGAGGACCTGGATTTCCTCGCTGGTGTACTTCTCCGGTGCGGCCGTGGTGGGATCGGTAGGGGTGGTCTGCTCGGTCATGGATCCTGCGCCTTGGGGGCTGGATGTGGGGGTGGGATGCACCCCGCCGGGGAGCCCCGAAAGTGTACCGGGAAGGGTGGTCCGGGGCATCATCGCCTGGGGGCCGAACCGCCCGGGATTTCCGGTGCAAAGTCGGCGCTCGAGGGCGACGATCCTTGGGCTATTCTCTGCAGGCCTTCGCTCGTCATGGACGATGAGTCTGGGCTTGGACACGGAGGTCTGGCCATGGATCGAGAGCAGAACGCCGGGATCGAGGGAAGGAACCACGCGCCGAACGGTGCGGGGTCGAACGGATCCATGCTGAACGAAGGCGCCCCGCGCTACGAGCTCGTCGCCGACGGCACCGCGGCCGTGTTCGCGCGCCGGTCGATCCTGCTGATGGGCATGGGCTTCCTGGCGGCCTGCACGGCAACGCCCTCGACCTCGTCCAACTTCCTCGTGCCGGAGCCCATCTGGCCCGACCCGTCCAGGCCCGGCGGCCCGGCGCCGAGCATCGCTTCGGGCACCACGCCGCCCACGGCCGCCACCGGGGTCACTCCTGACCTGAAGGCCAAGGCCGTCGACGGCGTGATCCCGCGCGCGCGCTGGGCACGCGGCAACCCCGACGGTTCGGACCTGAACAAGATGATCGTGCCGATCAAGTGGGTCACGATCCACCACGATGGCCTGGACTCGCCGATGACCGAGACGAGCATGGATGCCTCGGCCGCCCGCATCGAGTGGATCCGCTGCGGCCACCGCGGGCGTGGCTTCAGCGACATCGGCTACCACTATGTGATTGACCGGGATGGCCGAGTGTGGGAAGGCCGAAGCCTGCGCTGGCAGGGTGCGCACGTCTCCAAGCACAACGAGCAGAACATCGGGATCCTCGTGATGGGGAACTTCGACATCCAGAGGCCTTCGCAGCAGCAGTTGGATGGCATGCAGAAGTGGGTGAGCACGTTGTTGAAGCGGTACAGGCTCGAGGACGGGAGGGTGCGGACGCATGGTGAGTGGCCGGGCGCCAAGACCGCCTGCCCGGGCAAGCACCTTCAGGCCGCCGTGGCCAACATCCGTCGCAAGAAGACGCGCTGGAGCTGACGCCGCGCCCGCATCAGGGCGTGCGGCCGTCGTGATCCGGCTTCGACGCCGGCTCGTCCGGCAGGCCCGCCGCGCGCCGCAGTCCCCGCTCGGCGCGGTCATCGTCCTGCTTGAGCAGCGACTCGAGTTCGTCGTCGCCGCGCTCCTGCCGCTGCACGAGCTTCCAGGCGAGCCAGGCGACGGCCACCATGCTGAGCGACATCAAGAGCAGCGACCAGATCATCGGTTGGCCTCGCTGAAGTACGGACGCAGCGCACGGTAGGCCGCGCGGAAGCCTTCGACCGGGACCGCCGTGCCGCTGCCCGGCGAGCAGGCATCGTGGTCGCGGAGGTGTGCGGTGGCCTGCGCCGCATCGCGCCAGCACCCCGTGCCGATGCCGGCAAGCAGCGCCGCACCGTACGCGCCGCCGTCGGTCACCTGCACCGTGCTCGTCGGCACGCCGAAGGCATCCGTCAGCAGCTGGCGCCACCATGCGCTGCGCGCACCGCCGCCCGAGAGCCGGATCGACCGCGGCGCGAGTCCCGTGGCCCGCATGGCATCGAGGTTGTCGAGGAGCCCCATGGTGATCCCCTCGACGACCGCACGCAGCAGGTGTGCACGCGAGTGCGCCGGCGTGAGCCCGATGAAGGCCCCGCGTGCGTGCGGATCGGCGTGCGGCGAGCGTTCACCGCTGAGGTAGGGCAGGAACACCAGTCCATCGGCGCCGGGCGGCACGCTCGCGGCGAGCTCGAGCATGCCGGGATAGGCATCGATGCCGTCACGCGCCGCGGCCGACGCAAGATCCGGCGTGAGGGCGCCGCGGGCCCACTGCAGGCTGCCGCCGGCGCTCAGCATGACGCCCATCAGGTGCCAGCGGCCCGGCATCGCATGGCAGAACGCGTGCAGGTTGCCGTCGGGGCTCGCGCGCCACCGGTCGCCGGCCGCGAAGACCACGCCGCTGGTGCCGATCGTGCAGCTGACCTGGCCATCCTGGACGATCCCGGTGCCGAGCGCCTGGGCTGCCTGGTCGCCCGCGCCTGCGACGACGGGAAGTCCGTGGGGGAGCCCGGTCGCCGCCGCCGCCGCTGCACTGAGCTGCGCGCAGGGTTCGTGCGATTCGTGGAGCCGGCCGAGGAGCGCGGTCGGCAGCTTCAGGTCACGGCACATCGCCTCGCTCCAGCGCCGGTTGGCGCAGTCGAGCACGAGCATCCCGCTGGCATCGCTCACGTCCGTCGCGGCCGTGCCGGTGAGCGCGAAGCGGACATCGTCCTTGGGCAGGAGCACGTGCTTCGTGGCGCGCGCCAGGGCCGGCTCGTGCTCGACGACCCACGCCCACTTGGGTGCGGTGAAGCCGGGCAGCAGTCGGTTGCCGGTGCGCGCGACGAGCTCGGCGAGCCCGATCTCGCGCTCCAGCCGTTCGCACTGCGGAGCGCTGCGCTGGTCGTTCCACATGATCGCCGGTGCGAGCGGTTCGCCGTCGGCGCCCACCAGGCACAGTCCGTGCATCTGGCCCGTGAGCCCGAGCGCCTGCACGCCGGCTGCGCGCGGGTGGCCGGCGAGTTCCCGAAGCACCTCGACCGCGGCGCGCCGCCAGATGCGCGGATCGGTCTGCGCCCAGCCGGGCCGGGGCGAGTCGAAGGCGTACTCGCGCGATGCGGAGGCGACCACGCTGCCGTCGGGTGCGACGAGCAGGGCCTTCATCGAACTGGTGCCGACATCGAGGCCGATCAGCATGCTCGGCGCACTCTAGCCGTCACGGACGGGTGACGATGGCCGGGTCCGCGATCAGATCGTGCATGGACACGACCTTGATGGCGGGGGCGAGCCTGAAGCCGCGCTCCACCGGCGAGACGACCGTGATGCCATCGAGCCGCAGCGCATCGAGGGCACTGCGCATCGACGGCGTGATGCGGGGGGCATCGGTTCGCTTGATCTCGACGCCCCAACGCTTGCCGCGGGCCATGAGCACGAGGTCGATCTCGGCACCCTGGTGGGTCGACCACCAGGCGGCGGTGGTGTGCGGGACGCGGGCAAGGATCTCCTCGATCGCCAGGGATTCCCAGCTCGGCCCGCAGGCGGGGGAGCCCAGCAGGTCCTTGGCGGATTCGAGCCCGAGCAGGCTGTGCAGGATGCCCGTGTCCCGGATGTACAGGCGGGGACTCTTCACCTGCCGCTTCGCGATGTTCTCGTGCCACGGCTGGAGCTGCCGGATGACCAGGAGGCCTTCCAGCAGATCGATGTGGTGGCGCAGCGTCGCCACGGCGATGCCGAGCGAGCCTGCCACCGACGCGAGGTTGATGACCTGTCCGTGGTGATGCGCGAGCATCGTCCACAACCGATGTGCCAATGGCGCCGGCAGGCGGCTGTCGTACGCGCGGAGATCACGCTCGATGATCGTGGCGATGAAGTCGCGACGCCAGGCCTGGCTGTCGGCGAGGGACTTCGCGAGGAAGGAGCGCGGGAATCCGCCCCGGAGCCACCGGCGCTCGAGGCGATCCGCACCGCACTCCGCGAGGCCCAGCGGCCCCAGTTGGACCAGTTCGACCCGGCCGGCCAGCGATTCCGCGGACTGGCGGAGCATGTGCGGCGACGCGCTGCCCAGCACGAGGAACCGCGCCCTGGTCGGCCGTCGGTCCGCCAGCACGCGCAGCATGGGGAAGAGATCCGGCCGCCGCTGCACCTCATCGATCACGACCGTGCCCCTGAGGCCGGCCAGGGCCGTCATCGGTTCGGCGAGGCGAGCGAGGTCGGACGGGGACTCGAGGTCGAAGTAGCGCTCCGAGCCTGGACTGACGAACTCGCGCGCCAAGGTCGTCTTGCCGCACTGGCGCGGACCCAGCAGCAGCGCGATCGGGGACCTGCGGAGCGCGCGCCGGATGGCCGCCTGGGCGTCGTCGCGAGGGATCATGTCCGGACTATACCATGAAATTCAGAATGTACGGCATCGGAATTACATGAAGCGACGCGCTCACCGCGCCGCGATGCGCTCGGCGGCGATGGTCGCCGCGCCGTCGGGGCCGACCGTGGCGACGGTCCCCTCGACGACGACGCGTGCCCCCGGCCTGAGCCCGCCCTGACCGAGCAGGGTGTGCGCGATCGGCGCGCCGTTCGGGCCGTTGGCCACGACCGACACCGACATGCGGCGGAGGTTCTCGCGCGGTTCGCAGCAGAAGTCCCAGGGCGTGGGGCAGTGGTGGTTCGTCCTCGCCGCAGAGCTTCACCGCCGGATCGACGAGCACGAACATCGCGCGGTCGGCCAGGAACGGCTGCTCGCTGCCGCCGATGCGGCCGACGATGAGCACGCGGTCGCCCTGCGCGGCCTTGGGCTTCATGGCACCGACGCCCATCGGCTCACCCGCGGTCGGTGCGGAGAAGAGCGCTGTCGGGAAGGTGCCGGCGGGGGCCTGCGGTGCATCGGGCACCGCGTGGTCATGGCCGTGCCGCGTGTGGGCGTGGCCGTCGCCCGTCTCGCCGCCGCAGGCGGCAAGCAGGGCAGCGGCGACGAGGGGAAGGCATCGGAGGATGCTGGTGGCAGGGGTGGTCATGACGGTGCTCCTGGTGGTGGTTCCGCTGGCGTCGGTCGTGGTGGCGTCGGTCATGTCGGTCCTCATCATGATGGTCGTGGGTTGGTGTTCGTGCATCGTGATCCGTCCGGTCGGAGGCGTCAGGTGGTGCGCAGTGCTTCGGGCGTCGGCAGCCCGATCCAGCGCCAGGTGCTCAGGGCCGCGGCGACGATCGCCACGACGAGTCCGGTCAGGGCGGCGAGCATCATCGAGCCCGGACCGTACTGCAGGGCGAAGGTCCCCATGCTGAACTCGACGAGCATGCCGCCGAGTGCCCATCGCGCCACGGCGCCGCCCGCAACGGCGCCCGACAGCGCCACGAGCGTGCATTGCAGCAGCACGTCGAGCGCGACCGCATGGCGCGGGAAGCCGAGCGTTTCAAGCACCGCGTTCTCGCGCACCCGTTCGCTGAAGGCCGCGGCGAGCGCACTCGCGCCGCCGAGCGCCGCCGCCAGCGCCATGAGCACGGCAACCACGGCGACGAGCACGCGCACTGGGGCGAAGAACGCCAGCAGCGAGGCGTAGTAGTCGCGCTCGGCCAGCACGGCGAGTTCCAGGTCCAGCCGCGAGAGCGTGAATGCCTGCACGTCACCCAGCGTGGCACCGTCGAGATCCACGATCACGCACGAGATGGTCTCGCGCCGCATGAGCGTGGTCAGGTCCTCCAGCGGCATCCACCACTCGCCGTCGATCGTCGAGCCGGGTGCCTGCATGGTGCCGACGATCGTGAGCGGCGTGCCG
>JBEGNG010000078.1:0-6838 GCA_041182645.1 Planctomycetota bacterium | reverse complement strand
GCGACGACGACCTCGCCGACCCGCGCGCCTGGGCCTTCGATGCGGCCGGCCCCGGTCAGAGCCCGATCGTCGAGTAGCCCGCGTCCACGTAGACGACCTGGCCGGTCATGCCTGCGCCGAGTTCGCTCAGCAGGAACGCCGCGCAGTCGCCGACCTGCCCGCCGGTGATGTTGCGGCGCAAGGGAGCCTTGCGCTCCATGTGGTCGAGGATGTCGGTGAACCCGCCCACCGCCATCGCGCTGAGCGTGCGCAGCGGACCGCCGCTGATGCAGTTCACGCGCACGTTGCGCGGGCCCAGGTCCATCGCGAGGTAGCGGGTCGTCGCCTCGAGCGCGGCCTTGGCCACGCCCATGACGTTGTAGCCGGGCACGGCCTTCTCGGCGCCGTAGTAGGAGAGCGCGATCATGCTGCCGCCCGCGGGCATCAGCTCGACGCAGCGGTTGGCCATCGCCATGTAGGTGAAGGCGCTGATGTCCATCGCCTGCGTGAAGACCTGGCGCGGGGTGGCCGTGAAGACCCCCTGGTCCATGCGCAACCAGCTCTTGTCGGCGTAGGCGATCGAGTGCACCAGGAAGTCGATCGTGCCGAACTCGGCCTTGATGCGGTTGAACACCGCATCGAGGTCGGCGTCGTTCGCGGCATCCATGGGGGCGAGCCAGGGATCCTTCACGCCCAGTTCCTCGACGGCCATCCGGCAGCGGCGCTCCATCTTCTCGCCGGGCAGGTGCGTGAACAGGCACTGCGCGCCCTCGCGCACGAGGCTCTGCGTGATGTACCAGGCGTACGAGTGGTCGTTGGCGATGCCGGTGACGAGGCCGCGCTTGCCCTGCATGAATCCCATCGCGTTGGCTCCTTGGCTCGGGGTGAAGCGCACGCGGAGGGATTCGAACCCCCAACCCTCGGTTCCGAAGACCGATGCTCTATCCGTTGAGCTACGCGTGCGGGAGCGCGGGATGGTAGCGAATCACCTTCCCGTACACTGCCGGGGTGTCCACGCCACTGGGCGATCCCAACCTCGACCGGCCGAGCTCGATCCTGCTCGTCGACGACGAGCCTCTGAACCGCGACATGCTCGGCCGCCGCCTCGGCAAGACGGGCTTCGTGATTCGCACGGCCGCCGACGGCGTCGAGGCCCTGGCCAGGATCGCCGAAGCCAAGCCCGATCTCGTGCTGCTGGACCTGCTGATGCCGGGCATGTCCGGGCTCGACGTGCTGCGCCAGATCCGGCGCTCCGCCGACCCGACCGAGCTCCCGGTGGTCGTCGCGACGGCGCTGCACGAGACGAGCTTCCTCGTCGAAGCCATGGATGCCGGGGCCAACGACTTCGTGACCAAGCCGCTCGACTTCCCGGTCGTGCTCGCCCGCGTCGAGACGCAGCTCCGGGCCAAGCGGATCGCCGACAGCAACCGCACGCTCACTGCCCGGCTCGAGGTGGCGCGCACGCGGCTCGAGGTCGCCAACCGCGAGCTCGCGCAGATGTTCGGCGAGCTCGAGCGCGAGGCCGACATGGACCGTCGGTCGCGCGACACGGCGCGGCAGCGCCTGCACAGCATGGCCGTGCTCGGCGACCGCGCGTCCAAGGGCATCGACCAGGACGTCGTGATGCAGGACCTCCTGCTCGGCGGCATGGTGTCCATGCAGGCGACCAGCGCCGCCCTCTACCGCGTCGAGGGCGACGTGCTCCAGCGCCACTACGCGGTCCCCGATGCCGCGGCGATGCCGGAGTCGGTGCCCCTCGACGGCACGACGATCCTGGCGAGGATCGCCCAGGGCCACTCGGTGCTCACCGAGACCTGCAAGCCGTTCGGCACCGGCTCGGCCGTGCCCACGCTCGGTGCGCCCATGGTCGATCCGGACGGCGAGGTGCAGTCGGTCGTCCTGCTCATGCGTGGACGATCGAGCCCGTTCGCGCGCGAGGACGAGAACGCCATCGCGAGCCTTGCCGCGATCCTCGAGGGAGCGCTGCAGCGCACGGCGCTCACGCGGACGAACATCGAACGCATGATCCGCATGGCCGGGATGCGCGACCCGAGCGAGACCTTCTCCCACACCAACCGCGTCGCCGGCATGTCGCTGGTGCTCTACCGGGCCTGGTGCGATCGCCACGCGGTGCCCGCCGACCGTCGGCTGCGCGAGGGGGACCTCCTGCGCACCGGCGCCATGCTGCACGACGTGGGCAAGGTCGCCATCCCCGACGGGATCCTGAAGAAGCCCGCGGCACTGACCCCCGACGAGTACACGGTCATGATGGGCCACACGACCGAGGGCGCTGCACTCTTCGGCGGCCACCGCACGCCGTTCGACCGCATCGCGCATGACATCGTGCTGCACCACCACCAGCGCTGGAACGGACGCGGGTATCCCTCGGTCGCGCGCCCCGACGGCACCGTCGCGCCGCTGGCCGGCGAAGCGATTCCACTGCATGCACGCATCGTCGCCATCGCCGACGTCTACGACGCACTCCTGAGCACCCGTCGCTACAAGCGACCGTGGAGCCGCGACGAGGCGGCCGAGTACCTGCGCCAGCAGGCCGGCGAGCACTTCGACCCCGAACTGGTCGACCTCGCCGTCGGACTGCTCGACGAACTCGACGCCGCACGGGCCGAGTTCCCCGAGTCGGAAGCGTCTCCGGATCCACACGCATGATCCGCGCGGCCGCGATCGCCGCGCTGCTGGCCATCGTTGGCGCTTCGGGCTGCGGCCCTCCGGCGCAGGTCTTCGACCGCGTGCCCGAACCGGTCCGGCCGGCGTGGATCGCGTCGCAGCCGGAGGCCTCGGGACTCGATGCGCAGCAGCACGCCGCCATCGACCGCGACCTCGACCGGTACGGCGACGCGATGCTGCAGGTGCGCTCGCAGCGGCTGTCGGCGCTGGCGCTCGCCGTCCGGGAGTTCGATCCCCGCTCGGTCGACCCCGAGGCGCTCCGCCGCTGGATCGCCGAGGCCCGGGCGACCCGGGCCGACCTCGATGCGGCCGATGCATCCCTCTTCGGTGAACTCTCGGCGGGCGGCGTCATCGGTGCACCGACCGCCGAGCGGTGGAGCCTCCGACGGCGCGTCGAGCGCGAGCTCGACCTGCTCGCACAGGCTGGCTTCGGATCACCACCCGACGGCGTCGACGCGATCCTCGACGTGCCTCCGCCGGGATGGACTCCGGACCGATGTGAAGCATGGGCCGATGGGTACCGCGGCTGGCTCGTGCCGAAGCTGGCAGCGCTGAACGATGCGTTGCTCCAGCGTCCGCTCGAACGCCGGCTCGCCCCATCGGTCGAACCGAGGCCCGATGGATCGCCCGCGCCGGATCCGATCGACGAGTCCTTCAAGGAACGCCTGCGCGCCCTGTCGGCCGAGTGCACCGCGCGCACGCTGCAGGCCTCGGACGACGCCGCCTGGCGAACCGCGATGGGCGAGCGCCTCAGGGGCGTCGTCTCGTCCCCGCCCGTACCGAAGGGCCCCGGCGGCGCGCGCTACCCCGACGATGCGGGCCCGGTCGCCATCTTCCTTCCGGCGGCTCCGACCGATGCGGAGTGGGTCGCCCTCGCGCGGGCGGCAGGCGTCGAGCGCGACGCGCTCTCCCCGTTGCGCTCCACCTGGGAGGCATCCTGGACGGCAGGGGTCGCACCGATCGCCGCGCGTGCGCTCGGCGAGGTCGAGTTGGCGCAAGCCGCAGCCGACGGCGCCGGCACCGGATCCCCGCGCGAGGTCGCCCAACGCCTGCACGCCGCGCTCGACTCCGCCATCCGCGAGGTGCAGCAGGTCGAGTCGGATGCCGATGACGCGCTCTTCGCGGGCCTGGGCGAACGCGGTTCGTCCGAGGTCATCGGGTGGTGGCGATCCATGCGCGCCGCGCCCCCGCGGCCGAGCGACGCCCCCGGTGCGGGACTCGGCCGTGCCTTCGGCATGGGTGCCTGCCGACGCGACCGCGCGCTCGTCGAACTCGCCGCGCTCTCGGTCGCGACCGATGCCCAGCGCGACGCGGTCCTCCGCGCACTCGCCGACGGCGCCGCCGACCGCATCGCACTCGCGCGCGAGCTCGACCGCTCGCGGCTTGCCGCGTGGAAGGCGGTCTTCGAGTCGATCGTCACGATGCAGCGGGACCCTCTGGCGCTCAACCCCACGCTGCCGCGCGCGGCGCTCGCCTCGAGCGCCGACATGTCCGGTCGCTACATCGCCGCGCAGGATGCCGTGCTCTCGGCCTGCTCGACCTCCGTGCCGGGCATCGAGTCGCCGCTGCGCGAGCGCGTGCGCGCCCTCGCGTGGCCGGAGTTCTTCGCCGATGCCGGTCCCGACCCCGTCGCCCAGCAGGCGCTCATCGCCGTGCGCGGGCTGCTGCCCGCCGGCTTCGATGCCTCGCCGCTCGACGTCGCGATCGAGCGCGAACTGCAGCGCATCGACCTTCAGGCCGGCAGGACGCCGTGGCTTCCGGGCATGCCGCTGGCCGATCCCGAGGGAGACTGGCCCGCGATCCTTCGCCGTGATCCCGCACTCTTCCGCGCCGTGTGGGCGCGCACCGTCATGACCGACCGCGCGGTGCGCGACGCGGCGCTCGATCCGTCCCGACCGGACCGCGGGTCGCTGCTGCGCTGGCTGCGGGACGCGGCGCGTCCGGCCGGTCGACGACCTTCTTCATGATGAAGAGGTAGTTGAAGCCGCGCAGGAAGAAGTTCTCCTCCTCGGCGACCTTGTGCCAGTTGCCCTTGCCGAGCTTGGCGTTCTGCCGCACCACGGCGACGATGTCGACCGCCTCGAAGCGCCGGCGCATGATCGAGAAGAGCTCGAAGCCGATCGGCATGAAGGTGCCGGCGCCGCTGCCCTTGGGCCCGCCCTTGCGCTTCTTCCAGGAATCGCTCACGTACAGCGCCAGGTAGCGGCGGTTGCGCAGCACGCGGAAGCACTCGCCGAGCACGCGCTCCATGGCGCCGTAGTACGCCGCGCCGCCATCGTCGCCTGCCGCACCGAGCTTGCCGATGCAGCGCGGGTCGTCGCTGTAGTCGACGTGCGTCGAGTACGGCGGATCGATGAAGACGAAGTCCATGCTCGCATCGGGCAGCGCGATCGTGCGGGCATCCCCCTGCCTGATGTCCGGGCGCGACGGCACCAGGTCGAAGCCGACGCCCGTCCGGCCCAGGTCACGGCACACGTCCAGCGTGGTCCCCGAACCGCACATCGGGTCGAGCACGCTGTCGCCTTCGCGGGTGTAGCGCGAGAGCACCTGCCAGATCACCCACGACGGCGTGGCGCCCACATAATCCTTGTCCCCCTGCATGCGGGATCCGTCACGGGCGTCGTAATGCTGGCTCGGGTACTCCCAGAGCGTGGTCGTCATGACCCGGAGCGGGGGGCGGCGCATGGAGTGCAGGCTACGGGGAAGTCTTCCACCTTGATCGTTGCGCCGTGACCTCCCTTGCCTATCATGGTCCTCCCGATGCCGCGCGTGCGCGCCATGTTCTGGATCACGACCCTGCTGGCGCTCGTCCTCGTGCGCCCGCTGCACTGGGGCGTCCATGCGCTGGGTGGCCACGCCGCATGCAGCGACACCGTCGCGTCCGTCGATCAGGCCCACGAAGGGTGCACCCACGACCACGGCACCGACGGCGCCTCCACCTCGGAGCACTCGAGCGAACGCGCGCCCGTCGACGGCGATGACCTCGCCGACTGCGAACTCTGCCTCGCGATCGGCCTGCTGGTCACGGATCCCGTGGCCGTGCCGCTGCAGGTTCCCCAGGCGGTGCCGTCCAGCGACGGCCTGCCATCCTCGACCGCGCAGCCGATCTGCAGTGCCGAGCACGCGCCTCTGCGGGCGCGCCCCCCGCCGACGACCACGACCTGACCCGTCGTGCCCGACCCGTCCGTGCAGGATGGGGCAGGCATCGTCCGCACCCCGCACGTTCATCGCATGAAACGACCCCGTGCAGGCCAGATGGCCTTCACGCTGGTCGAGGTGCTCGTCGTCATCGGCGTCATCGTGATCCTGCTCGGCATCCTCGTGCCGGGCGTGGCCTCAGTCCGCCGTGAGTCGCTCGCCTCGTCCTGCCTGTCCAACCTCCGTCAGCTCTCCGTGGCGCACCTGTCCTACATGGCGGTGCACAAGGATCGCTTCGCGGATGTCGGGCTGCCGCACGGTTCGCTCGGCGCGCCGGCGCGTTCCTTCGTGAACACGCTCAAGCCGTTCTGCGACGACCAGCTCGTCCTGCGCAGCCCTCTCGATGCCAGTCCACACTGGTCGGTCGAGTTCGGCGGCGAAGGACTGCCGGTCAACAACGGCTCACCGCCGTTGTTCCGGCTCACGAGCTACGGGATGAACAACTACCTCTCGCGCACCTACTCGCCGGCGGCGGCGATCCAGGGTGCGGGAGCGGGTGCGGATGCGCTCGCGCGGGTCCAGCGTCCCTCGGCGACCGTGTGCTTCCTGCGCATGGCCGACCGCGGGGCGTATGCGAGCAGCGACCACCCGCACGTGGAGGAATGGGGTGCGTTCCCCGTTCCCGCCACGGCGGCTTCGTCGCAGGTGCAGATCAACTCGATCGACGCCGGGAAGCCAGGCACTGCAAGCCGCAGCACCTGGTCCTTCGTCGATGGCCACACCTCGGCGGCCGAGTTCTCGACGGTGTTCGAGGGCGCGACCGCCAACCAGTTCGACCCGGGCCTCTGAACGGCCCATCCCCGCCTTGCATCGGGCGGCCCCGCGCCGCCAGGAGACGCATCATGAAGAACCGTTGCCTCATCGCATCACTCATCGCCTCGATCATCGCGCTGCCCGCGGCAGCCCAGCACGCCGACATCCTGGTCACCGTTGACGCAGGCCGCCTGCAGGTTGCCGCCATCGACAAGAAGACCGG
>JBEGNG010000077.1:0-9989 GCA_041182645.1 Planctomycetota bacterium | reverse complement strand
CGTCATCCTCGATGGTTCCGTCGGACCAACCCACGCCCGTGAGCTGGTTCTGGAAGTACATGGTCGGTCGCTTCCACAGCCAGTCGCCGGGGATGGTCGTGGGAGCGGTGCCCCCGAGGTCGTAGAGCCCGTACTCCTCGAAGGTGCCGAAGTCGTCCTGGGTGACCTTGCTGCGGATCACGCCCAAGGCGTGCTGCGCCACCACCGGACCGAGCGCATCGTCGTTGGAGGCCCGCTGCTGCACGATGCCGGCCGGGAACAGCGCGCTGACGCTGATGATCCCGATGCCCAGGATGAACACCGCGAGCAGGACCTCGACCAGCGTGAAGGCGCGGCGCGTCATTGATCCACCACCCTGGCCACGCCCGTCCAGCGGTTGAAGCCGATGAAGTCGCCGAACTGCGGGACGTAGGCATCGAAGAAGGCGCGGTACTCGTTCGGCTCGCTCGTCGCGCTGGCCGATGACTGCCATTCGGTCGGATCGCCGCGCTCGACGGCGTCTTCGTAGTCGTAGACCGCCAGCAGCGTCGTGTACCCGAGCACCGGCTCCTCGTCGGGCGTTCGGAAGGTGACCCAGGTCGGCACGTTGGTGATGCCGCCCACGCCTGGATCGGCGGTGTTGTCGCCGTCGGCGTCGAACCACGGTCCGACGAAGGTGGAGGTGTTGTCGGGATCGCCTCCGAAGCTCGTCTGCACGGAACCGGGTATGCGGGGATTCCGCGTGCGCAGGGCGCCATCGGGACCGAAGCAGACGCAGAAGGCGCGACCCACCTCACCGTTGGCGAACTCAGGCGTGACCGACCACTTCGGCACGAATCCACTCACGTAGTCGCCGGGCGCGGCAACCTTGATCCCGCGCGCCAGCCGACGCGCCGGCACCCCTGCCACCGGCCGGTACTGCTCACCGAAGACGTCGAAGGTCTGGGTGTCCAACGGAACCAGCCGCCCCGTCGCCTTGCCGATCACGACCTCCATGACCTGCCCCTTCTGCGGATTGCCGGGCGAGATCACGTTGCCCGACGGGCCGATGATCGGCGGCTCGGCCAGCACGGGCCGGAACGTGACGATCACCGGTGCATTGTCGCGGATCGCGACGGCACGCGCCGTGCCCAGCTGCGCCACCACGGCGTTCGTCGCCGACGCGAGCCGCGCATCCTTGGCGATGCGCTGCACGCTCACGCTCGTGAGCACCGCCAGCACGGCGATGATCCCGATCACGACCAGCAGCTCGGCCAGCGTGAAGGCGCGCAAGGATGGTCGGGTGCGGCGGGTCATTCGTAGCTCACGATGTTGTCGAGTGCCTGCTTCTTGATGGCGGAACCCTCGGCACCGTAGATGTCACCGAACGATCCATCCGGGCCGGCGCTGATGAAGCGGATCCGACGGTCGCGGCACGACCCGAAGATGCGCTCGTCGGGCGTCTGTTCCGTGCCATCCGCATCCGGTGCGCCCGAAGCGGGCGAGTTCACGCCGCGCAGGTACAGGCCACCCGAGAAGAACTGGGCCGAATTCGTCGTCGACAGCCCGGTGCCGTTGCGCCACGGCCGGCCGGGGAAGCAGACGCCGATGCGGAAGCCCCAGGCGTCGAGCACCAGCGGCACGTTGCCGTTGCCGTTGGGCATGCGGTTGGGGTTCGTGGCGACGGCGGAGATGTTGCCCCACACCCCGGGCAGCGCGGGATCACCCGTGCGCCAGCGGCGCGAATAGGTCTCGGGGATCTTGCTCACGATGTCGCGCGTGCGTTCGTTCTCGCCGAAGCGCTGCATGAGCACACACGACATCCAGGAGCCGTTGAAGTTCTCCTCATAGACGTCACGCGCCGGAACCCCCGTCAGCCCGGGCTCTGCCTTCGGCCCGTAGTTGATCGGCCGCCCCAGCGCCTGCTCCCACTCGGTCGTCGCCTGCTCCAGCAGCCGGATGACGTTCTCCGTCTCGCGCCGCTCGCTGGCGGCCAGCACCGAGCCGGACACCGCCAGCACCAGCGCCGCCAGCAGCAGGATCACGCCGAGCACGACGACGATCTCGAGCAGGCTGAACGCCCTGCGGACGCGGCTCATGGCCCGGCCTCCACGATGTTGTCCTTGTTGAAGCCCTGCGCATCCACGCGCACGTTGGGATCCCAGGACTTGTCCGGGCCGTAGGAGAGCAGCGCGAACTCCGCCGACTGCAGGGCGCGGCTCGTGCTCGTGTCACCACCGCCGTCGGCGATGCCGTCCACGTCGGTCCCCTGCTGGAAGCTCTGGGGCCGCAACGCGAAGAAGTCGCCGCAGGTGAACCCCGTGGCGACCGACGAGCAATCAGGCATGGTGTACGGCCGGCGGAAGTAGCGGATCGGCCGCCCCCAGTAGTCGACGATGCACTTGGGCAGCGCGTCGAAGTTGGGGTCCTCCGTCGCACGCACGATGGTCGGTTCACCGGTGGTCGCGTTGTAGTCCGTGATGCCGCCGAGCAGCACCGAATCCTTCAGCTCGAGGTACGGCCCGAGCGCCTTGCCTCGGAACACGGGGTGATCGGCATTGGGGTTGCTGATGCCGACGGTGCGCGCACCGAAGGTCCCCAGTGCCAGGCTCTGCACGCGCGGCGAGACGTATGCGCCCCAGACGCCGTCGCGGCCCGGGTGGCGGATGCCCAGCGGTGGCTTCTCCAGACCACCGTTCACGCCGGCGGCGGCCGAGGCCTCGAAACCGTACCCATCCGCCGTGCGCGACCCGTAGCCGAGCAGGTACTCCGGCAGGCTCGTGAACGAGTTCCATTGCTGGATGGCGAGGTTGCTGGTGGTTCCCGAGAGCGACAGCGGCGGCACGAGCAGGTCGCGGCCGAAGCCGAGCTGGCCGACCGGCTGCGCACCGTTCCCGGTGCCCCGTCCGAGCACCGGCGGGTAGTAGCCGACGTCGGTCTTGAAGCTCACCAGGGCGCGGTTGATCGAGGACATGAGCGTCTTCGTCTGCGCCACCTGGGCGGCCCGCGCCGCCTGCTGCAGGCCCACCAGCAGCAGGCCCAGCAGCAGGATGATGATCGCCACGGTCACGAGCAGCTCGATGATCGTGAAGGCACGCACCCGCCCGAGACGCTCTCGATCATGGCGACCAGCGGCAGGAAGAGCGCCAGCACGATCGTGCCGACGATGCCACCGAGGATGACGACCATGAAGGGTTCCAGAAGGCTCAGGAGGCTCGCCACCGCCACGTCGACCTCTTCGTCGTAGTTGTCGGCGATCTTCATGAGCATCAGGTCGAGGTCGCCCGTTTCCTCGCCGACGTCGATCATGTTGACCACGATCGAGTCGCAGACCTTGCTCTCGCGCAGCGGCCCGGCGAAGCTCTCGCCTTCCTTGATGGAGTCGTGCACCTTGGTCAGCGCACGTTCGTAGATGTAGTTGCCGCTGGTGTCGCGGGTGATGAGGATCGCCTCGAGGATGGGCACGCCGGCCGCGACCAGCGTGCCCAGCGTGCGCGTGAACCGCGCGACGGCCGTCTTCCTGATCAGCGTGCCGATGACCGGGATCTTCGACGCGATGATGTCGGTTCCCGACTTCCCGAACTGCGTCTTGCGCAGCAGCTTGAAGAACATGAAGACCAGGATCGGGCTGAACAGGATCCAGATCACGCCGGGCACCTGCTGCCCGGGCTCCTGGCCCGCCACCCACTTGCTGGCGTTGATCAGGAAGATCGTCAGGCCCGGCAGCTTCACGTCGAAGTCGTTGAAGATCTCCTGGAACTTCGGGATGACGAAGTACATGATCCCGGTCACGATCGCGACGGCGATCGAGATGACGACCGCCGGGTAGATCATGGCGCCCTTGATGCGGCGCTTCAGGCGCTCGCCCTTCTCCATGAACTCGGCCAGGCGCTGCAGGATGACGTCGAGCACGCCGCCGACCTCGCCCGCGGCGACCATCTTCACGTAGAGCCGGCTGAAGACCTTCTGGTGCTTGCCCATGGCGTTCGAGAGCGTCTCGCCGCTCATGACGTCGTCGCAGACGTCCGTCAGGGTGCGCTTGAGCTTGCCGGGCTTCTGCTGCTGCTCGAGGATCTGGAGGCTGCGCAGGAGCGGGAGGCCTGCGTCCTGCAGCGTGCTGAGCTGGCGCGTGAAGAGCGTCAGGTTCTTGGTGCTCACCCCGCCGAGCGACAGGCTGAAGCCCTTCTTCTTCTTCTTGCCCGCCGCCTCGGTGGCCGTGGTCGGGCCGCCCTTGGTCTTCTGCTCGCGCACGCTCGACGGGAACATCCCCTGCTGCCGCAGCTGCGCCAGCGCATCGTCGCTGGTCTTGGCGTCGATCGTGCCCTTGGCCTGCTTGCCCTGGGCGTTGATGGCTTCGTACGCGTAGGTCGGCATGCTCGGTCCTTTCGTCACCGGCCGCGGCAGGCCGGATCCTTGATCACTCGTCGTTCATCGTTTCGCGGATCACTTCGTCGATCGTCGTCTGGCCTTCGTAGATGCCCAGCAGCCCGCTCTCGCGCAGCGTGCGCATGCCGCGCTTGCGGCACTCCGCACGGAGCACGGCGGTGCTCGCCTGTTCCATGACGAGTTCGCGCAGGTCGTCGTCCATGACCATGATCTCGTAGAGCGCCATGCGGCCCTTGTAGCCCTGCTTGCGGCAGGCGTCGCACCCGCGGCCGCGGTAGAAGTTCCGCCCGCCCAGGTCCGCCAGGCGCATGCCCAGCTCCATGGCCAGCGCATCGTTGGGCGCGAACTCCTCCTTGCAGGACTGGCAGATGCGGCGCACCAGGCGCTGGGCGACGACCGCCTCGAGCGTCGCGGTGAGCAGGAAGCTCTCGACGCCCAGGTCGAGCAGGCGGAGGATCGTGCTCGGCGCGTCGTTGGTGTGCAGCGTGCTGAACACGAGGTGGCCCGTGAGGCTGGCCTGGATCGCGATCTGCGCGGTCTCGAGGTCGCGGATTTCGCCGACGAGGATGACGTCGGGGTCCTGGCGGAGGAAGCTGCGCAGGAGCTTGGCGAACGTGAGCTCCTGGTCGTGGTTCACGCCGCACTGGATCAGGCCGTTGATGTCGTACTCGACCGGGTCCTCGGCGGTCAGGATCTTGATCGACGGGTCGTTGATGGTCTGGAGCGCTGCGTAGAGCGTGGTCGTCTTGCCGGATCCGGTCGGCCCCGTGACGAGCACGATGCCGTTGGGCTTGTTGATGAGGACGTCCATCTTCGCCCGGTCGTCATCCCGCAGGCCCACGCGGTCGAGCGAGAGCTGCACGTTGCCCCGGTCGAGCACGCGCATCACGACGCTCTCGCCGTGCACGGTCGGGAGCACGGCCACGCGGAGGTCGATCGGGTTGCCCTCGACGTTCATCTCGACGCGGCCGTCCTGCGGCAGGCGGCGTTCGGCGATGTTGAGCTTCGCGAGCACCTTCACGCGCGACACGATCGCCATCGAGAGCTGCTTGGGCGGCGGGGTCAGTTCGTACAGCACGCCGTCGATGCGGTACCGCACGCGGAACTCGTCCTCGAACGGCTCCATGTGGATGTCGCTCGCCTTGTCCTTGATGGCATCCATCAGGTAGCCGTTCACGAGGCCGACGATGGAATTGTCGTTGGCGGCCGCCTCGACCGACGACAGGTCGAGGCTCTCGCCGCGACCGACCGTCCGGGCCACCGCCCCCTTGCTCGCCGCCTCGAGGAGCACGTCGCGGCTGCGCCCGGCATTGGCGAGCCCCGCGAAGTGCTCCTGCACGAGCCGGTCGACCTGGTCGGCCGGCGCGACGACACCCACGATCTTGATGCCGGCCAGGAGCGTGCGGGCCGTATCGAGCGCCGCGAAGTTGCTGGCGCTCTTGATGGCCAGGAGGACCGTCTTGCGGCCGCGCTCATCGACCTCGACGCGGATGGGCAGGACCCCGAGGTTCTTGACCGTCTCGGCCGGCAGCGCACCCAGCAGGTCCGCGGTCGGCTCGAACCCGGCGAGGTCGACGTAGTTGAGCCCGGCCTTGCCCGCGAGGGCAGCCTCGACATCGACCGCCGAGATCAGCCCCTGCTCGACCAGGATCTCGCCCAGCTTGCGCTTGGTGCCGGCGGCGTTGTCCTTGGCCTGCTTGGCCAGGGCCAGGTCACGCTGCGCGATCGTGATCTTGTTCAGCTTGACGAGGATGCGCCCAAGGTTCCGGCCCTTGAGTTCCTTCTCGGCGTCGATGGCGGGAATGGTGACTGTCATCGTCGTTCCTCAACCGGCTCTCTGGAAGGTACGCGCTCGGGTGCCGGTAAAGCCCTGTCAGAGCGCAAAAAGCAGAGTGACACCTTGGATCCGTCGCTCCGAGCGCCCTTGATGGGCGCCCCACGGCCGAGCCCCTTCATGGGTCAGCCAAGGTGACGCATCGCTCAGGCCGCGTGCTCCGAGTCGAGCTCGGCACGGCCGACCGATCCGCCGGACTTATGGACCTTGTCCGTCAGGTCACCCGGGTTGCGGCACTTCTCGATCATCTCCTCGGCGTCGATCTTGCCCTCGGAGTAGAGCTTCCAGAGGTGGTCGTCCAGGAGCTGCATCCCGAACTTCTTGCCGGTCTGGATGGCGCTGTCGATGCGGAAGGTCTTGTTCTCGCGGATCAGGTTCGAGATGGCCGGCGTCACCACCAGGAACTCGTAGGCCGCGGCGCGGCCCGGCTTATCGCACCTGGCGCAGAGCACCTGGCTGATGATCGCCAGCAGGCTGGTCGAGAGCTGGACACGGACCTGCTCCTGCTGGTTCGTGGGGAAGGCGTCGATGATGCGGTTGATGGTGCCGGCCGCCCCGGTGGTGTGCAGGGTGGCGAAGACCAAGTGGCCCGTCTCTGCCGCCCGGATGGCCGCCTCGATGGTCTCGAGGTCGCGCATTTCACCGACGAGGATGCAGTCCGGGTCCTGGCGCAGCACGCGGCGCAGCGCCTCGGCGAAGCTCGGCGTGTCGTGGCCGACCTCGCGCTGGTTCACCACCGACTTCTTGTGCCAGTGGTAGTACTCGATCGGGTCCTCCATCGTGACGATGTGCCGCTCGAGGGTCTGGTTGATGTAGTCGATCATCGTCGCCAGCGAGGTGGTCTTGCCCGAGCCGGTCGGGCCCGTGACGATGAAGAGGCCACGGGGACGGCGGAGCAGGTCCTGCACCAGCGGGGGCAGGCCGATCTGCTCGAAGGTGAGCAGGCGGTTGGGGATCTGGCGGAGCACGAGGCTGAGCGCGCCGCGCTGGCGGAAGACGCTCACGCGGAAGCGGGCCGCATCGCCGAAGGCGAAGCCGAAGTCGGTGCTCCCCTGCTCCTGCAGCTCCTGCTGGTTCTTCTCGGGGGTGATGCTCTTCATGAGCGCCACGGTGTCGTCGGCCTCGAGCACCTTGGTCGCCAGGTTGCGCAGGCGACCGTTCAGGCGCAGGGTCGGCGGGCGGCCGATGCTGCAGTGGATGTCGCTCGCACCCTGCCGGATGCAGGTGTCGAGGATCCGGTCGATCTGGATCGAGCTCGAGTTGCCGAGCCCGCCGCCCTTGGTCATTTCGTCGCCGCCTGACATGGGTGATTCACTCCTTCGTGTCGTGGTCTGGATGGTTGGCCCGTTCAGCGGTCGATCATGCCTCGACGCCGTCGACCTGCGCGAGCTTCGCCACCTCTTCCGGCGTGGTGATGCCCTTGAGGATCTTCAGGCGCCCGTCGCCGACGAGCGTACGCATGCCGCCGCGGATCGCCGCGGCGCGGATCTTGGAGACCCCGGAGCGCTGGAACGCCAGGTCCCGGATCTCCTGGTTCATCATCATCATCTCGAAGATCGCGCGCCGGCCCCGGTAGCCGCCGATGCAGTCGGCGCAGGAGCCCGGACCCATGATCTGGCCGGAGTCCGCATCGGCCTGCGTCAGGCCGACGAGCTTCATGAACTTCGGGTCCGGGTTGGGGTTGTGCACCTTGCAGGTGTGCAGGGAGCGCACGAGGCGCTGGCCGAGGACGGCCTGGATCGAGCTCGCCACGAGGAACGGCTTCACGCCCATGTCGATGAGACGCGTCACCGAGCTCGGTGCGTCGTTCGTGTGGAGCGTGCTGAACACCAGGTGGCCGGTGAGTGCCGCCTGGATCGCGATGTCCGCGACCTCGCGGTCACGGATTTCGCCGACCAGGATCACGTTGGGCGCCTGGCGGAGCATGCTCTTCAGGATGGCGTTGAAGGTCAGCCCGATGTGCTCGCGCACCTGGCACTGGTTGATCCCCTTGAACTGGTACTCGACGGGGTCCTCGGCCGTGATGATCTTCACGCCCGGCTGGTTCAGCGTCTGGAGCGCCGCGTACAGCGTGGTCGTCTTGCCGGAACCGGTCGGCCCGGTCACCAGGAAGATGCCGTTGGGGCGACGGATGATGCGGTTGAACTGGTCGAGGCTGTCGGGCTCGAGGCCGAGGGTCGTCAGCGCCGTGTTCGCGCTGTCGGGACGCAGGATGCGGAGCACGATGCTCTCGCCGTGCACCGCCGGGCAGCTCGAGACGCGGAAGTCGATCGACGTCCCGTCGACGGGCATCTTGATGCGGCCGTCCTGCGGGATGCGGCGTTCCGAGATGTTCACGCCCGCCATCAGCTTGACGCGCGCCAGGAGCGAGCCCTGCATCTTCTTGGGGACGTCGCCGATCTCCACGCACTCGCCGTCGATGCGGTAGCGGATGATGACCTTCTCCTTGCGAGGCTCGATGTGGATGTCGCTCGCACGCCCCTGCACGGCCTGGATGATGAGCCGGTCGACCAGCTTGACGACGCCCTGCTCGATCTTGGCCTCCTTCTCGGAGGCATCCATGCTGGCGCCGCGGTCCATGCTGTTGCCGCGGTCGAGCGACGCGTCGATGGAGGACGTCACCAAGGGGCGCGCGCCGAGCGCCGCCGCCGCACCGCCACCGCCCTCGATGAGCGACTTGATCTGGCTCAGGCTCGCGATCGCGAACGGCTCCGCGCCCACGCGGAACCGCAGGACGTCGAACGCATCGAGATCGAGCGGGTCGTGGATGACCAGTCGCTTCTTGGGCCCCTCGCCCGCGTAGCCCAGGACGAAGTACTTCTTCATCACGTCGGCCGGCAAGGCGGTCATCGAGACCTTGTTGCGGTCCTCCGGACGGTCCAGGTTCAGGTATTCGAGCCCGAACTGCTTCCCAAGCGCCTTGGCCACGTGCTCCTCGCCGCAGACGGCCAGCTCGATCAGGGTCTCACCGATGCGCTTGCGGCTGCTCTTGGCGGCCTCGGCGGCCTTCTCGGCCTGCTCCTTCGTGATGAGCTTCAGCTCGACCAGGATCTCGCCGAGCTTCTGACGGGTCTTGCGTGCCAAGGTGGTGTCCTCGTGGGGCCGGCGGCTCGCCGGCGTGGGATCCCAATGCTATCGCCGCGCCTCGATGGACGCGCCGTGGAGGACCATCCGCAGGTGCGCGGCGCGGAGTTCCGCCCGGCCCACGATGCAGGGCTATATTCCCGCGCTCCCCAAGGAGGCTCGCATGCACGTGGGAATGGTCGGGCTCGGACGCATGGGTTTGGGCATGGCACGACGCCTCGGCCGCGGCGGCCACACCTGCATCGGCTTCGACCCCGGCGCAGCGGCCCGGCAGGCCTACGCCGCCGACGGCGGGACGGCCGTCGACTCGCTGCGCACCCTCGTCGAGGCGCTGCCCGCACCGCGGGTCGTCTGGCTCATGGTGCCCGCAGGCATCGTCGATGCCGTCGTGGGTGACCTCGCACCGCTGCTCGGAGCGGGCGACACGATCGTCGAGGGCGGGAATTCCTGCTGGCAGGATGACCTGCGCCGCGCCGCCCAACTCGCTCCCCGCGGGATCCACTGGGTCGACGCGGGCGTCAGCGGCGGCGTGTGGGGGCTCGAGCGCGGCTACTGCCTGATGGTCGGCGGGCCGGGCGACGCCGTTGCGCGGATCGAACCGCTGCTCCGCACGCTTGCGCCCGGTGCAGGCGGGATCGCCCCGTCACCCGGCCGCGAAGGGCGCGGCGGCAGGGCCGAACAGGGTTGGCTGCACTGCGGCCCCACCGGCGCCGGACACTTCGTCAAG
>JBEGNG010000076.1:0-7068 GCA_041182645.1 Planctomycetota bacterium | reverse complement strand
GGGCGATCGAGGCGGCTCGCGCGGACCTGGCGTTCCTGCTGGCGGGCGTGGATGTGGTGGCGGGCGACCGCTTCGGCCGGCTCGCCCTGACCGAGTCCGGGCTCGCCGCGCGTGACCGCATGGCGCTCACGATGCTGCGTGGCGCGGGGTTGCCCGTCGCGATCACGCTGTCGGGCGGCTACGCGGCGACGCCCCACCGGACCGCGCAGCTGCATGCGAGCGTGTTCCGCGAGGCGGTGCGGACCGGTGAGGGAGCGATGGGCCCTTCACGGCACCGCTGACGCCGGCGCGCCGGGTCCGGCCGGTGTGGTCGCAGTCGCACCCGGCGCATCCGGCACCGCCGCCGCCTTCGGCTCAGCCGCCGATGCGACGGCCGCCGGGCTCGTGGGATCGCCCTTGGGTGCGTCGATGAACCTGCTGATCAACAGCTTTGACAGGAAGATCATCATGACGCCCACCAGGATCACGAGCGTGCAGATCTCGGCCGTCTCGCGGATCTTCTTGTTGCGCCGCTTGGCACGCACCTCGGGTGTGATGTCGATCGATCGGTCGATGGAGCCGACAAGCGCCCCGAAGAGACCACGATCGTTCATGTCTTCCTGCCGTTGCAGCGACTTGCCCGCTTCGAGCCGATCACGCTCGGCTTCGGTCAGCATGACCTTGCCGAGCTGCGCCAACGCGCGCTCCACATCGGCGAGCTCCAGCGTGCTGCCTTGCTTCGCCTCGGTCAAGGCGATGATGTTGCGAGCCAGCATGAGCGTGCGCGTCTGGCTCTTGACGGCATGGTTCGCCAGCCGCGCCAACGCCACGGGCCCAGGTTTGACGCCGAGCCGGCCAAGGACCCGTTGCAGACGGACCGACTCGGTGTGTTCGGTGCGCTCGGTCCGCACCGTGATCTGGGCCCATTCGTTCCACGCGCTGTGATCCGCACGCAAGACGCGGCTGGTGGCGATGATGGAGAAGTCCCGGTAGGAGTGGCCGTCGACGGCAGAGCGCCATTCGTCGCCGGGCACCTCGAACCGGGGCTCGCCGCGCTGCTCGGCGACCGGAAGGCCGGCGACGATGCGGCAGAGCTGGTACTTGATCCAGTCGGATCGATCGATCTGTGAAACCAACACCACGGCGCCATCGGGCACCTCGCGCAGGAGTTGATGCAGTTCCTTGGCGTCGCGGATCGTGCTGGCGTTGATCCTGGCCAGGTTGACGCCCATCTCCGCGGCGATGGTGGCTGCCATGACCTGCTTGCCGCTGTCGGGGGGGCCGAGGAACAGCGTGTGCGGAAACCGCATGCCCGCCGCCAGGCTCAGTTCGACGGTTCTCTTGAGCAGCGTCGAGATCGAGGGGGCTTCGGTGAGGTGCTCGAAGCTCGGTGGCTGAAGATCCAGGGGAGATGGCCGGCATGGCACAGCGGATGTGGTGCGTTGCATGGGGGGCTCCGGAAGGGGCCGACGAGGTCGGCGAGAAGTGGTGCGTTCCGAAGGGAACGCACCGGTTGAACGCCTCAACGCGGGCCGTAGTTCATGCGAATCCGAGGGATCGAAAAATGTCCTCCGGAGGCAGTTCCCCGGGTGGCTCGTTGCCCCTGGCCACGCACTCGCGAGGTCGCGCCGGGAGCTACCCTGTGTCCACGGACGGCGCGACGCCTGCGAGAACGCGAACCCTCACCGAACGCTGATCCCATGGGCATCCGCAACGAAAGCACCTCCCGCACGCGACGCACCTCCGGCGAGATGATCGCGGCACTCGACTTGACCCAGCATCCCGAGGGGGGCTTCTATCGCGAGACCTTCCGCGCGCCCGATGCACCGCGCGGAGCGAGCACCTCGATCCTGTTCCTGCTCTCGGCGGGCGAGCGCAGTCGCTGGCATCGCGTGGATGCCGACGAGCATTGGCTGTTCCACGACGGCGATGCGCTTGAACTGCTCGTGGCGGACCCGGCGTCGGGTGTGCAGGAGCGCATCGTGCTGGGCTGCGACCTCGCACGCGGTGAGCGGCCGCAGGCCGTGGTGCCGCGTGGCTGGTGGCAGGCCGCCCGGCCGCTGGGCGCTTGGACACTGGTTGGTTGCGTGGTCGCGCCCGCGTTCGAGTTCGCCCGCTTCGAGATGGCGCCCGAGGGCTGGGAGCCGCAGACGGAGTGACCGTCGGCGTCAGGGCTTCGCGAGCACGGGTTCGCGGGTCGCGACGACCAACCACGAGTCATCACGCAGCCGGAGCGCGCAAGGATCCACGCCGGGCATGCGCATGGAGCTCACGGCTGGCGCCCAGCGTTTCCCGTCCGCACTCGTCATGGGCCATGGACCGGGGCCGGTCCCGAAGAAGAGCAGCTGCGAGCCGTCGCTCAGCAGGTTTCCGAACCAGCGGTCACGCGTCGAGGGCAACGGCAGGTCCGCCGCGCGCGTGAACACGAGGCCGTCGGTGCTGGTGGCGTGGTAGCCGTTGCCGCCCGGCTGCGGTTCGCCGCGGCGTCGCCGCTCGAGGAACTCAGGCGGCGTTCCGTTGTCCGGCACCACAAGGTGGAACACGCCCTCGTGCAGCGCCGCCGCGCAGTCGACCACCACGCGACCCGGCGCCGTGAAGCGCACGCCCGGCTCGTAGTCGTAGTGCGTGGCATCGGTCGACACGGCCGAGTGGACCGCGGTCTGGCCGGGCGACGCGTCGGTGCCGGTGTGCGTGATGAAGTACAGGCGCACGCGGCCGTCGGGCAGCACCACGAGTGCAGGATCGAATGGCGGGGCGAGCGCGACATCCATGTTCACCACCACGATCGGCTTCGGCTCGCTCCAGGTGCGACCATCGTCGCCGGAGAACCGCACGGCGATTCGGTTGAAGTGTGCGCGGTCATCCTTGGGGAAGGCCTGGCACGCGATCGCCAGTCGACCGTCCTGCAGGCGGGCGATGCTGGAGACATCCGCGCGGCCGAACGTGGCGATGGTCGACGCCGTGCCGTCAGCCGTCACGCGCTGCACGACCAGCTCGTTGTCCCACGGCCCGGGCGCCGCTGCCGGTGTACCGGGTGCCGGGGGCGTGGCGGTCTGGAGCGCGATCCCTGCCGCCGAGACGAGTGCGATGATCGAAAGGGCGATGGTGTGCATGGCGCGACAACTCCTGAGTCTGGGGAACCTACCCGGCGCAGGCTGTTACGCTTGAGAGATGCCACAGCAGCACAGCGCACGAGTCGGTGGATTCATCATGATCTGCACGGGGGCCATCGCCAGCATCCTGATCGGGTCCATGGCCGCGTTCACGACGGCCCAGGCCCCGAAGCCGCCCGTGCTGCTCGATCAGGGCTGGAGCGCCGAGGATCGTGCCGCCTATCACCGCAGCTCGCAGGGTTCGGCGGTGATGCCGTACCAGCTCTTCCTGGCCCTGGAACAGGCGGAAGGCACCGAGCCCTTCCGTGCTGACTCGGTGTCCGACCGATTCGGCCTGCTGACCGAGCCCGCCGATCCGCGCACCAACCCCGATGGGCTGCCCATCGGGCTCGTGAAGACCTCGGTTCCCGCCGGACGATGGAAGGGGGATTGGATCGGTCTGTCGTGCTCGACCTGCCACTGCTCGGAGTTGCGTTACAAGGGCCAGAAGATCCGCATCGAGGGCGGTTCGAACCATGCGTTCGACTTCGCCGGCTACATCAGCGCGCTGGATCAGGCTCTGGCCGCCACGCAGCGTGATCCCGCCAAGTTCGACCGCGTGGCGACGCGGATGAAGGCCAACGGTGACGGCGCCCGCGCGGAGCTGCGCGCACAACTCGACGAGGCTGCCGAGGTGGTCCACACCTACATCTCGCGTGATGCAGCGATGGCCACCCCCAGCGGTCCCGGCCGCATGGACGCGCTGACGCTCATCCACACGCGCGTGGTGGATGGTGCACTCGGCGTGCCGGAAAACTGGGAGGCCGCGCTCGCACCGGCCAAGCCCCCGTTCCTCTGGAACGCACCGCAATCGGCATGGGTCCAGTGGTCCGGCACCGCCAGCGATCCGTTCTACCGCAATGCCACCGAATCGATGGGGGTGTTCACGCGCATGGACCTTCGGTCGCCGTCGCCCGAGCAGGGGCTCTTCGAGTCGACGGTCGATGTCCGCGGGCAGCTGAAGATCGAGGAGTTGCTCCGTCGCCTGGCGCCGCCCAAGTGGCCCGAGGAGGTGTTCGGTCCGATCGATCGTGCCAAGGCGGCGCGCGGCCGAGCCTTGTTCATGGAGCACTGCTCCGCCTGCCACAGCACCTACCCGCATCGATGGAGCGTGCCCAAGGTCGACGGCAAGCGATTCATCGAGAACGCCCTCGTGCCGGACGTGTATGTCGGCACCGACCCGCAGCAGTTCAAGACCCCGGGCTTCAACCGCCAGCCGGAGTACCTGACGGGCAACATGGCATCCTGGATGTCGCCGCCGTTCAAGGGCGCCGAGCTCGCGCCGTCGCTGGCCGTGCTGTCCACCGCCCGCAAGGGCGTCCTGGAACGTGCCCTCTCGTCCGCGGCGCTGACGCCTGCGGAGCTTGTGGATGCGCACGGCTACCGCTACGACTGGGAGAAGCCGCCCACGCAGGCCTCGTACAAGGCCGGTCCGCGCGATGGCGTGTGGGCCACGGCGCCGTTCCTCCACAATGGGTCGGTGCCGAGCCTCTACGACCTGTTGACGCCGGCCAAGGAGCGCCCCAAGACGTTCCTGGTCGGCCGCGACTTCGACCCGGTCAAGGTCGGTGTCGACACCAGCGGGAACTCGGGGCGCTTCGAATTCGACACCACCCGCATCGGCAACTCGAACGCCGGGCACTCCTTCGAGAACGGCCCGCTCGGCGCGGGCGTGATCGGTCGTCTGCTCAGCGAGCAGGAGCGCTGGGATCTCGTGGAGTTCCTGAAGTCGATCCCGACCGAGGCCGGTCAGGTCACGCCCTACGGCGGGCCCAAGGATCCCGTCGAGGCCTGGAGCGACGTGCACTTCTTCAACAACGCGCAGCCCACCAGCTATCCCGTGCCTGCACCGCCGATGGAGCTGGGCGCAGAGCGCGTGCTGCCCGGTGAGGGCGAACTGATCCAGCGGTTCGTCGACCAGACCATGGCCCGCATGCGCATCCAGTACCCCGAGGGTTCCGAGGTTCGGCGCGACGCGCATCCGAAGACCCACGGCATGGTGAAGGCCCGCTTCGAGGTGCTCGACGGGCTGCCTGCGGAGTTCCGTCACGGCCTCTTCGCGACGCCGAAGTCGTACGACGCCATGGTCCGCTTCTCGGCGAGCGGCACCGAGATCTCGGCCGACACGGTGCAGCAGGCGCACGGCATGGCGATCAAGGTTCTGGGCGTCGAGGGCCCCAAGGCTCTCGAGGACGAGCGCGATGCCACCACGCAGGACTTCGTGATGATCAACTACCCGACGTTCCTCTCGAGGAACGTGGCCGACTACGAGGCGTTCCACGCTGCTCGCATCGGCGGCCTGGCGCAGACCGAGATCTTCCTGAAGATGAACCCGCCGGTGCTCCGCGCCATCGAGGGACTCAACGGTGCGCCGTTCTGGAACCCGCTGCAGTCGCGCTACTGGAGCCAGACGCCCTATCGGCTCGGTGCGGGCGCGATGAAGTTCTCCGCCAGGCCGGTCGTTGCCCCGGTGAAGCCGGCTGCGATCCAGAAGGGCCCCGACTACCTGCGGCAGGCGATGGTGACGCAGATCGGTGCCGACGAGGTGGTCTTCGAGTTCCTGGTCCAGCTGCAGAAGGATCCCGTGTCGATGCCGGTGGAGGATGCGCTGGTCGAGTGGATGGAGTCGGAGTCGCCGTTCGTGCGTGTGGCGATGCTGCGCATCCCCAAGCAGGACCTGTCGTCGGGCGAGGACCTGAGGATCGCCGAGAACCTCTCGTTCACCCCGTGGCATGCACTCGAGGTCCAGCGGCCGCTCGGGGGCATCAACCGCGCACGCAAGGTGGCCTACGAGTCGATTTCGAAGTATCGCCACGAGCGCAACGGCGTGCCGCGCGTGGAGCCGTGATGGCCCTGTCGGCGGGCATCGGTGCCATCCGCCTCCGCCTCAGACAGGGGTGCGCTGAACCGGTCCACTTCTCATGAAAGTTGGTTCATGGCCGCAACCAACGGGCTGTCCGTGGCCACGCCGGACGCGTGTGATCGTCAACCCCCGTGCAACCTGTCGGCGATCGATCCCGTCTTGAGCCGATCGTCCCGCATGAAGTTGTTCATCCGCGGGTCCTCGGTCGGCCGCACGTCCCAGGTGCCACCCATGGCGCGGTTCAGCGCGCGCACGATGCGATGCATGTTCCAGCCGGGGTTGCCGTCGAGGTGGTGGATACCGCGGGATGGTCGCGCGAGGAGGTCCGCGAGCACCCGGGCCGTGTCCTCGAGGAACGAGCATGCCTGGAACCACGCCGTGCTGGCCTCGACGTGGCCCTGCTCGGCCTGGCGGCGCATGTAGTGCTCGACCATCTGGTTGCCGCCCGCCCGAAGCGCGATCTGCCAACCGAGTCGGACGACGCACGCCTCTGGGTTCGCCGCCAGCACGCGCCGCTCGCAATCCAGCTTGTAGCTGCCGTACCCGTCGCGCGGCTCGGGCACGGAATCAACCGCGTACGGCCCGGCCTGATGCGGTCCGAACACGGACACCGAACTCGTGAAGAGGAACCCGACCCCCATCCGGCCACAGCAGGCCGCCATGTGCTCCGCCCAACGCGGGTCTCCCATGCCGCAGTGCACCAGCGCGCTTGGGGCGGTCTCGCGGACGTGCCTTTCCACGGCGCCATCGTCCTCGGGAGGTACCTCCCGGCGATCCCATGGCAGGATCGTGCCGCCCCGGGAGCAAAGCTCGCGTGCGAGCGCCGGTGCGACGGTGCCGTTCATGCCGGTGATGAGGAATCGAGCGGATCCCACTGTCGCAAGCCTACGCCACGGTCCGCGCGGCGGCCTCCCTCACCGCGAGAGTCGGTTCCAGCGGATTGCCAGGGTGGACGACAAGTCGAGTAAAGATTGCAGAATCGCCCGTGAATCATGTTGACGGCCGCGTGGATCGGGCTAAAACTCGCGGATTCCCGCGCCGTCTCGGCTCCCCATGAAGACTTCCCTCCGGATC